>NZ_JBYSVC010000054.1:0-16382 GCF_057922285.1 Leptothrix toolikensis (SeqCode) | reverse complement strand
GGAACGTCGGATCGGGTCATGGGGGATACGAACTCAGAAAGGAACGGGGGGAAAGACAGAGCGGACTATCATAGCTGTCGAATTTTCTCGCCTCCCATGCGCCCTCACGCCTCCCACACCGACCCCCACGCCGATACGGCCGCTGATGACACCTCTCTGGACTCTCCAGAGGATCGTCCCAGCAAAACCCAACTCAAAAAAGCCATGCAGGATCTGCAAGATCTGGGCAAGGCTTTGATGGATCTCAACGACACCCGGCTTGATGCCCTTGAACTGCCCGACTCCTTGCGCCGGGCGCTGCGCGATTTGCGCGTCATCCGTAGCCACGAAGGCCGCCGCCGCCAGATTCAACTGGTCGGCAAACTCATGCGCCAAGTCGATCCGGAGCCGCTGCGCGAAGCCGTTGCCGTGCAACGCTTGCCCGGTGCCCGCGAAACCTTGGCGCTACACGAAACCGAGGCTTGGCGCGATCGGCTCATCGGTGAGGATGCCGCCTTGACCGATTGGCTGGTGGCCTATCCCGCGACCGAGGCTCAAGCCTTGAGAACCTTGATCCGCAACGCCCGCAAGGAAGCGCTGCAAACCCCGGATCGCAAGGGCCGGGCCTACCGTGAGATCTTCCAGCTGGTGCGCGCCAGCTTGAACCCCGTTGTGGTGCCGGATGATGAGGACGCTTGAACCATGAGCAGTGATCGCCCCGCCCCCAGCGTCAAACCCCGGCTTGATCCAGTGCGCATCGGCTTGGTCTCGATCAGTGATCGCGCCAGCCAAGGCATCTATGAGGATCAAGGCTTGCCGGCTCTGCAAGATTGGCTGACCCAGGCGGTACGTAACCCCATCATCTGGGTGGCACGCCTTATCCCGGACGAACAAGCATGGATCAGTCAAACGCTCAAAGAGTTGGTGGGCAACGAGCGCTGCGACTTGGTGCTGACCACCGGCGGCACAGGCCCAAGCCCACGCGATGTCACGCCCGAAGCCACCCTCGCGGTGGCCGACAAGGTGTTGCCGGGCTTTGGCGAGCAAATGCGGGCCATCAGCCTGCGCTTCGTGCCCACGGCCATCCTGTCACGCCAAGTGGCGGTGATCCGGGGCAAGGCGCTGATCATCAATCTGCCGGGTCAGCCCAAGGCGATTGCTGAAACCTTGGCCGGTTTGCCCGATGCCAACCCGCCAGCACCCGGCATCTTCACGGCGGTGCCGTATTGCCTGGATCTGATCGGCGGCCCCTACGTCGAGACCGAGGCGACCGTCTGCAAGGCCTTTCGGCCCAAATCAGCCCAACGACTGGGACCCGAAACCCCGCCTACTTCACCAGCCGGTTGAGTCGCTCAGCATCAAACTGCTCGGTGGTGTGGGCATCACTGGGCAGATTTTTGGGCAGGCCTTTGAGGTGTTCCAAAGCGTGCCAAAGCAAGGCGATTTGATGCTCGTGGCCGGCGGCGTTGTCGATCAGACCGCGCATGGCTTGCGCCACGGGATCTTCCCCTTGGGAAACCCCATAGGCTGAAAAACCCATCTTGGCGGCTGCGGCCTCGCGCTTCGCGTCGTCTTGGGCCGCGATGATGCGCGCCGGATTGCCCACCGCCGTGGCCCCTGCGGGCACGGGCTTGGTCACGATGGCACCTGAGCCGATGCGCGCACCCGCACCCACCGTAAAGCCACCCAGCACGCAAGCGTGCGCGCCCACGATCACCCCGTTTTCAAGGGTGGGGTGGCGCTTGGCCCCCTTGATCAACGAGGTACCACCCAAGGTCACGCCTTGGTAAATGGTGCAGTCATCACCGACCTCAGCCATCTCACCAATCACCACGCCCATACCGTGGTCGATAAAAACGCGCCGGCCAAAGGTGGCCCCTGGATGGATCTCGATGCCGGTGAGAAAACGGCCCCAGTGCGAGATAAAGCGCCCCAGCCATTTGAAACCGTGCGTCCAGCACGCATGGGCCCAACGTTGGATCCACAAGGCATGCAGCCCTGGATAGCAGGTCAGGACCTCAAAACGTGAGCGTGCGGCAGGATCACGCTCAAGGATGCAGGCGATGTCTTCGCGTAAACGACTGAACATGGGCAATGGATAAGGCTCATAGAGACAACACGGGGCATCACGCCCCGCGTTGCACGCAATGCTTTTAGCTCTTCTTGTAAATCAGTTTTTTGCTGCCGCCATCACAGGTGCCAACCACCTTGTTTTCCGGCTTGTTCTGCGTGGTGTCATCCACGGCCACCGCTTCCAGGCTGTAGCCCTTAACCCCTTGGGCGTCGAGCTTGGCGGCAAGTTCTTTCTTGAGGTCTTCGCACGGTTTGGGTGCAGCATGGGCCGCCCCAGCCGACAAGGCTGCCGCCGAAGCCAGCAGCAGCACGGCGATGTGTTGACGTTGTTTGAACAGCTTGGACAATTTCATCAAACGCTCTCCTCGGGTATGTCATTCCCGCATCGACCTCCACACCCGCGTGGAGGCGACGGGAGCGCACAGTCTACGAGAGGTTTCAGAAATGCAACGCCAAACCCATGTACGGCCCACTGAGGGTGGCATACCCCGCTTGGGTCCAGCGATAGCCCAGACGCAGCGAGCCAAAAGGCATCACATAAGCGCCGGAGGCGTCGTACTCCGCACTCGACTGCAAGCCGTAGTGATTCCACGTTGGGATGAACCGCCAGCACCACGACTCGTCGGGGCAGACCGTCATGGGCAGGGTGAAGGAGGAGCCCACGGTTTCGGTCTGACGCCGCACCAGCGATTGCCCGCCACCCAACCCGAGCTGAAAGATGCGGTTGACAGCGATGCGAAACACACCGTGAACCTGTTCGATCTCTAGATGATCAGCCCAAGCGCGCTCGTCGTAGACGAGCTTGCGCACTTGCAAGGCAAAAGGCCCCACACCCACTTCGGCCCGCTGATCAAGGGCTGTCGTGCGCGCCCCGATCTGCTGCTGAGACACCTCGGCGGCCAAAAAAGGCAAGTCGATGTCCCCCAACTGACGCGGCTCAAACGCCTGATCAAGGGGCATTTCATCCGATAAACCCACCCGCGCCAAGCCAACCATCGTGAACATGCCCACCGCCGGCATCACCGCCTGCAAGACCACATCCACCAAAGCGCAATCCAGCCCGCAACCCTGATGCGTGTCATACGCAGGCCGACGGGATGAACCCTGCGCGGGTTGCGCGGGCACCCCGATGCCACCACCGGGCTTGGCGGGCACCAAGATCCGCGCGGGGGGGGATGAAACCGCTTTTTCGAAAGAGCCCAGTTCACCCGCTTGAACCATGGACGCCCCGATAACCCCAACCAGCAAGCCGGCCAAAGTCGCCGATGGGCAGTGTCGATGGGACTTGCGGTGCATCAAAGCCCCGAGGCGTAATCCACCACCCGACGCTCGCTGCGCGCCGCCTTGATGAGCGGAGCCACCCGCAGATGCTCAGGGTGATGGTGATAAGCCGCCAAGGCCGCTTCATCGTCGAACTCGGTATAAAGCACCAGATCGGCCGAGTCGGCTTCGCGGCTGATGTCGATGCCGACTTCGATGCAACGCAGGCCCGGAATGCGGCCCGCCAGACCTTCAAGCGCTTGCTTGATGCCTTGTGAGACGTGAAGGCGCTCAGCCGCCAACTCGGGCCTGAGGTGCCAAAAAACGATGTGTCGAATCATGTTGAAGCTTGAATGGCGGCGTGCAAGGCCACAAAGGCCTGCGTCAGTTTGTGACGCGCATCGAGATGGATCATCGGCAAGGCGCGTTCGTGAGATTCGCGGATTTTGACCGATGCGGGCAGCGAGGGGCGCAAAACCGGCAGGCCTTCGTCGATCAGCTCTTGGACCATTTGCTGCGGCAAGGTCGCACGCGGCTGAAACTGGTTGACGATGATCCCGCCGACGCGCAACTGCGGGTTGTGATCGGCCTGCATTTCTTGCACGTTGTCGAGCAAAGTGTAGAGCGCCCGGCGCGAGAAGCTGTCGCAATCAAAGGGAATCAGGCAACTTTGAGCGGCGATCAGCGCAGATCGCGTGTAGAAATTCAGCGCGGGCGGGGTGTCGATCCAGATGGCGTCGTAGTCCTCGCTCAACTCATCCAAGGCTTCGCGCAGCTTGAAGATTTTGTAGCGTGATTCCAACTTGGCTTGCATCTCTTCGAGCACCGGATGCGATGTCATGACGTGCAAGCGCTCGAACGGCGTGGGGGTGATGAAGTCCGCCGTGGCTTTGGGACGGATGCTGAAGCGCAGCGACTGCTCGAACAAACCCGCCACCCCACTCATCTCGCTGCCGCTGGCTTGGGCCGCCTTGTCTTGGGCGGCACCCAGCAAGTAGTGGCTCGAATTGCCCTGCGGGTCCAGATCGATCACCAGCGTGCGCAGGCCTTGATGAGCGCTGAGCGCGGCGAGATTGCAGGTGATGGTGGATTTGCCCACCCCACCTTTTTGATTGAAAACGACGCGACGCATACCCAGGCCTTTCTGATGATGAGAGGCCGGATTGTCGCGCCATTTGCTGCAATGCAGCATCAAGGTGTCGCGGGATCACCACCCTGCGCACCACCCCAAGCCCCAAGCAAGCTCGGACGCGGCCAGCGCGGTGCCACCAAAGCGGCCTCAGATCGCCCTCGGCGCAAGGCCTCCTGATAGGCCTGCACAGCCGCTTCGGGGTCAGATGCAGCGGTGATGCCGCTCAAGACTGCCAAACCATCCACCCCAGTGCGGGCAGCGGCTTCAAGGCGCTCGGGCGTGAAGCCGCCAATGCCCACCACCGGCAGCGTTGGCAGTATCTGCCGCCACCAGCCAAGGTTGTGCAAACCTTGGGGCCGCCAAGGCATGTCTTTGGTGGTGGTGGCGTGTACCGGGCCGCAAGCGATGTAACTCGGCCGCAGCGCCCAAGCCCGGGCCAACTCCCACAGGCTGTGGGTCGAAAGCCCCAGACGCAGACCGGCATGGCGAATCGCCGCCACATCGACCTGATCCAGATCTTCTTGACCCACGTGGACACCGTAGGCCCCGGCCTCGATGGCCAGCGCCCAGTGATCGTTGACGTAGAACTTCAGATCGAAGCGCTTTTGCAAGGCCACACAGCGCGCGATCTCCACCCGCAGATCCACACCGCGCGCCAAGGCGACATCGGGCTTGAGGCGCAACTGCACGGTGCGCACCCCCGCCCGGGCAAGGCGCTCGACCCACGCAGCGCTATCGACCACAGCGTACAGATCCAAGCCGCGCTCTGGCGCAAAGGCCTCGGGCTGAACCCCCATCGGGAGCTCATGACGCAGCTCATCGGGTCGAAAGCCCGGCAAGTTCTCGGGGCGCGCAGCAAAGCCGATGTGCGGCGACACCGGCCCAGCCCCGCTGCCTGCGGCGTAGCCATGCCTCAAGGCGTCGGTCACCATCATCTTGGCCAAAACAGCCGCATCGGCGACCGCAAAACCGTGCGCCAGCGCCGAGGCCAAGGTCGAGGCAAAGACGCAGCCGGTGCCGTGGTTGTGCGGCGCAAGCAGCCGTGGCGCAAAGAGCCAACCGCTGGCTTCGACGCTGTGCAGCCAATCGCACGCCAAGTCCGCATCCGCCCTCAGATCGGTGCCGTCCCCACCCGTGATCACGACGCCGCTCGGGCCTAGAGCTGCCAAACGCTGCGCCATCTCGGGCAAAGGCGATGACCGCCCCAGCAACCACGCCGCTTCGGCGCGATTGGGCGTGATCACCGTGGCCAAGGGCAGCAACTCGGTGAGCAGCGCTTGGCGCAAGGCCTCGCCCGCCATCGAAGCGCCGGTGCTGGCGCGCCAGACCGGGTCGATCACCAAAGCCACGGGTTGATCGGGCGCTTGCGCGCGCAAGCGGCGCACCCAGCCGGCCAAGACTTGCACGGCCTCGGCTGAGCCGAGCAAGCCGGTCTTGATCACCCGTGGGCGCAGATCCTCGGCCAGCGCGGCAAGCTGCGCATCCAGCATCGAAGCACTGACCGCCTCGACGCGCTGCACCGCGCGCGAGTTCTGCGCCGTCAGCGTGGCCACCACCGTGCAGCCATGCACCCCGCAGGCGTCAAACGCGCGCAGATCGGCTTGCAGCCCGGCACCCGCACCGCTGTCGTTGCCCGCAACACTCCAAACCACCGGCCGCACCGTGTTCATCCAAGGGCTCACAAGATGAACGGTCGGGCATCGACCGGGGTGCTGGCCACGGCCATATCTTGCGGCGCGATCATCCCGGCTTCAAAACCGAGCCGACCGGCTTCGATGGCCAGCTTGAAGGCCCGCGCCATGGCGATGGGATCGTGCGCCTGCGCCACCGCTGAGTTGAGCAGCACGGCGTCGTAGCCCATCTCCAGCGCCTGCGCGGCGTGCGAGGGCTGACCGATGCCCGCGTCCACCACCAGCGGCACGCCGGGCAGCCGCGCCCGCAAGGTGCGCAGCGCAAACGGGTTGATCAGCCCTTGGCCTGAGCCGATCGGCGCGCCCCACGGCATCAGGATTTGGCAGCCCACGTCCAGCAAGCGCCGGCAGGTGACAAGGTCATCGGTGCAGTACGGAAAAACGTCAAAACCGTCGCGCACCAACGCTTCAGCCGCCACCACCAGTTCAAACGGATCGGGCTGCAAGGTGTGCTCGTCGCCCACCACTTCGAGCTTGATCCAGGTCGTGCCGAGCAGCTCGCGGGCCATCTGTGCCAAGGTCACGGCCTCTCTGGCACTGCGACAACCGGCGGTGTTGGGCAACAAGCGCGCGCCGCTGGCGCGGATCACCTCGATAAAACCGTTATCGACCGCCCCACCCGCCAGTTGGCGACGCAAACCCATCGTCACCACTTCGGCCCCGGAAGCCTGGATGGCCTGTTGCAGCACCAGCGGACTGGGATAGCCCGCTGTGCCGAGGAAAAAGCGGCTACCCAGCGTGGCACCGCCCACGGACCAAAACGTTGTTGGGGATGTCATGACCAAAACCCTTGTTCGAAATCGAAAAACGCGCCTCAGCCGCCGACGATGGGCTGAAAGCCCGTGACGCTGTCGCCGGACGCAAGCCGCCGCTCAGCCCGGGCATGACGCGGCACAAAGGTGCCGTTCACCGCCGTGGCCACCGCCTGCGGGTCCAAGCCCGCTTGAGCCAGCAGCTCAGCCAGCGTGCCCCCCTCCGGCAAGCGGTGGGCGTGGCCGTTCAGGGTCACCGACAAGGTTGAAGTTGCATCGTTCATAAGCTCAGCGCAGCCAAAGCCTGCTCCACCAACGCTGGGCCAATCAGCCAGCCGTGGCGGAACAAACCGTTGATACGGACCAAGCCGTCGCGCGTTTCACGCAGCGGCAAGTTGTCGGGCAAGGCCGGGCGCAGATTGGCTTCCGACCAGATCACCCGCGCCTCGGAAAGCTCAGGGATCACGCTGTGCGCCGCCGCGAGCAGCTCCACGGTGGTGCGCAAGCTGACCACCGAGCGGTCTTCGCTCTCGATTTCGCTGGCACCGATGACGATGCGCTCGCCCGGACGCGGCACCATGTAGACCCGGTGACGCGGATGCAGCAGCCGAAGGGGCCGTTGCAGCAGCACGCCAGGCGCATGCAGCCAAAAGACCTCGCCGCGCACGCCGCGCACCGGCAGATCGGGCCGCGCACCCGTGCCGCGCACGTCAAACACCCAATCAAAGGCCTCGGCGTCGATGCGCCCGGGTTGCACGTCTTGGACGCTGCGGCCCCAGACGAAGTTCACCCCCAACTGCGCAGCACCGCGCGCCAACGCCGCCAGCACCGCCACGGTGTGGATGTGGCCTTCGCCGTCGAGTTGCCACGCCAGCAAGCTGCGCGCCAGCGCGGGCTCGGTCTGCGCCAACGCCGCCGCGTCGAGCGCGCGCGGCACGCGGTCGGGCACCTTGGCGGCGATCAGCGCCAGCAAGCGCTGAGCACTGCCCCGGTCGCCACCGTGCGCCACCAACAAGCTGCCGAGCTGGCTAAAAGCCGCTTCAATCGTGCTCAGTTCGGCATCACCCGTGCGTCGGCCCAGCGCCGCCAGCTCGGCCAAACGCGCCGGCCAGAGTTCCAACGTGCGCCAGCCCAAGCCCGCGACCGCCAAGTTGGCGCACTCCAGCTCGGCCAGCGGGCTGAGCATGCCCGCCGCCGTGAAGCCTGCGGCCCGCGCCAACGTGGTGTCCGCCGACCACCCCGGCCCGAGGGCCGGGTCGAACACCGTGACCGTGTGCCCAGCCGAGCCGAGTTGCCAAGCCAGCAGGCGTCCGAGCACGCCCGCACCGGCGATGCCGATCTTCATGCAGCGCTGCCCGAATCCATCGCCACCGGCGTGATGGGCACGTAGATCTGGCCACCCACCGCACGGAACTCTTCGCTCTTGGCTTGCATGCCGGCCGTTTGTTCGGCTTGCTGGGCGGCGAAATCACGCACGTCTTGGGTGATCTTCATCGAGCAGAACTTGGGGCCGCACATCGAGCAGAAATGCGCCGTCTTGGCCGAGTCCTTGGGCAAAGTTTCGTCGTGGAAGCTCTTGGCGGTGTCCGGGTCCAAGCTCAGGCTGAACTGATCTTGCCAACGGAACTCAAAACGCGCCTTGCTCAAGGCGTCGTCGCGGGAACGCGCGCCCGGGTGGCCCTTGGCGATGTCGGCCGCGTGCGCTGCGATCTTGTAGGCGATCAAGCCTTGCTTGACGTCGTCGCGGTCCGGCAGACCCAAGTGTTCCTTGGGCGTGACGTAGCACAGCATCGAGGTGCCCATCCAGCCAATCATGGCCGCGCCGATGGCACTGGCGATGTGGTCGTAGCCCGGGGAAATATCGACCGTCAAGGGGCCCAAGGTGTAGAACGGCGCTTCGTCGCAATGCTTGAGCTGCTCGTCCATGTTGGCTTGGATCAGGTGCATCGGCACGTGACCCGGGCCTTCGATCATGGTCTGCACGTCGTGCTTCCAAGCCAGCTTGGTCAGCTCACCCAAGGTACGCAACTCCGCAAACTGCGCTTCGTCGTTGGCATCCGACAGCGAGCCCGGACGCAGGCCGTCGCCGAGCGAGAAGCTCACGTCGTAGGCCTTCATGATGTCGCAGATGTCTTCGAAATGCGTGTACAGGAAGTTTTCCTTGTGATGCGAGATGCACCACTTGGCCATGATCGAGCCCCCACGCGAGACGATGCCGGTGCGACGCTGCGCGGTCAGGTGGATGTAGGCCAAACGCACGCCGGAGTGGATGGTGAAGTAGTCCACGCCCTGCTCGGCTTGCTCGATCAAGGTGTCGCGGAACACCGCCCAGTTGAGGTCCTCGGCCACGCCGCCGACTTTTTCTAGGGCTTGGTAAATCGGCACGGTGCCGATGGGCACGGGCGAGTTGCGCACGATCCAGTCTCGGGTGGTGTGGATGTGCTTGCCGGTGGACAGGTCCATCACGGTGTCGCCACCCCAACGCATCGACCAGACCAGCTTTTCCACTTCTTCTTCGATGCTCGACGTCACCGCCGAGTTGCCGATGTTGGCGTTGATCTTGACCAAAAAGTTGCGGCCAATCGCCACCGGCTCCAACTCAGTGTGATTGATGTTGGCCGGGATAATGGCGCGGCCTCGGGCCACTTCATCGCGCACAAATTCCGGGGTGATGAATTCGGGAATGCGGGCCCCGACTGGGTTGCCGCGCAGGCGCGCTTCGCGGGCGGCGTCGGCTTGGTACTCGCGCATCCATTCGCGCTTGCCGTTTTCACGCACCGCCACAAATTCCATTTCGGGCGTGATGATGCCCTTGCGGGCGTAATGCATCTGCGACACGTTGTGCCCAGCCAGCGCGCGCCGGGGCGTGCGTTGCAAGCCTGAAGCTTGTGCCCGCAGCTCGGCCAAACGCTGGGCGTCGCGCCCACCGTCGTCTTGTTCGGTGATGATGCGGCCGCTGTAGGCCTCGGTATCGCCACGCGCCAGCACGGCGGCTTCACGCACCGGCGGCAGACCTTGGGTCACGTCGATGGCGACGGCCGGATCGGTATACGGGCCCGAGGTGTCGTAGAGGGTGATGATTTCGCCGTTGGTCAGGCTGACTTCGCGCATCGGCACGCGCACGCCCGTGAGCGGGCCTTCAACGTGGATCTTGCGCGACGCGGGCAGGGCTTCGCGGCAGGCAGCCAAGCGCTCGGCGGCGCTGGGAAGGGAATCGGGTGCGTTCATGGTGCGGGCCTCTCCAAGACTGGGATGAATGCTCCGGAGATGCTGCGCGCCACGCGCCACCTGCACCACGCTCTTCTTCCGCCGGCATGAACCGGATCAAGTTCACGGGTTTGGCTGCACTGTCCATGTCAACACGGGTCAACACACAGCCATCTCAGCGCCACTGCTGGCACACCCCGGAGCGGGGCGGATTGTAGGCCAAGGGCCTGAAACCCCTCCGTTCAGTAGTGCGGCGGCAGCTCGTCGCGCAAGCTTCGAAACCCACCGCCACCCCCGTCTGGGGCCTGCTGGCGCAGCGAGGCAACCTCCCGGCTCAGCCGGTCGATCTGCTGCTGTTGGCGCACCACGATCTGGTTCAAGTGATCGACCAAATCTTCCATAAAGCTCGCCTTGATCTCCAGATCCGTGAGCCTCAGCACCATCTCGTTCATCTCGTCCATCTCGTCCATGTCATGTGAAATCGTCATGGGCGTATTGGAGCAGGCCGGCGCAGACAGCCACGCTCAGTGGGCTCGCACCATCTGATCGCGCAGGCCTTCAGGCACGTCTTGGATCAGCATGATGGCGATACTGCCGTCTTGGGCCTTGTTGTTATGGGCCGTCTGCTGCGGCAGATTGGCCGAGATCGCATCGGGCGACAAGGTGTACATGTTGCCGTTTTGCGGATCAATGATGAACCAGCCGATGATGCCGCCGATGAAGAAATTGCCTGCGATGTACCAGCCATTGGCCGAGGCCGTGACCGGGATGGTTTGCGGCTTGAAGCCCTTCTTGGCAATCGTGACTTGGAAGCTCTTCTTGCCCCAATACTTGCCCGTGCTCTTGGGCAAAGTCACCGAGGTCGGCGTCGTGCCCTTGAACACCTCGGTACCGGCCTCATCAAGGATCGAAATGGCCGCATCACTCGGCGTGCTGGCAATCGGAATCACTTGCGTCGGTTGACCCACGATGGTGGCGCAAGCTGACAGCGCCAAAGCCACCGAAACAGCCAGCCCCACCTGGATTTTTCTGAGTCTCATGATCTTCTCTCTTGCTCCGCGTTTTCTTAACCGGACCAACAGCTGCGGAGCTGCGTCGTTGGCATGGAGACATGGCCCATCCTCGACACACACCGAGCCAACCACCTTGATCTACGTTAACAAACCAGAAACAAACCGCGCAACCCGAACCATTAAGAAAGCCACCCGGAGGTGGCTTTCTTAGGCGTCAAAAAGCTCGGCGGATTACAGCAAGGCCTTAAGGAGGCGCGCCATTTCGCTGGGGTTGCGGGTGATGGTGAAACCGCACTCTTCCATGATGGCGAGCTTGGCGTCTGCCGTGTCGGCACCGCCCGAGATCAAGGCGCCGGCGTGACCCATGCGCTTGCCGGCCGGGGCGGTGACGCCCGCGATGAAGCCGACCACCGGCTTTTTCATGTGGTCCTTGACCCAACGAGCTGCTTCGGCTTCGTCAGGGCCACCGATTTCGCCGATCATGATGACGGCGTCGGTGTCGGGATCGTCGTTGAAGGCACGCATCACATCGATGTGCTTCAAGCCGTTGATCGGATCGCCACCGATACCCACAGCGCTCGACTGGCCCAGACCGATTTCGGTCAGCTGGGCCACGGCTTCATAGGTCAGGGTGCCCGAACGGGACACCACGCCGATGCGGCCCTTGCGGTGAATGTGGCCCGGCATGATGCCGATCTTGATTTCTTCCGGCGTGATCAGACCCGGGCAATTCGGCCCCAGCAGCAAGGTCTTCTTGCCACCGGCCGCTTCCTTGGCCTTCATCTTGTTGCGCACTTCGAGCATGTCGCGCACGGGGATGCCTTCGGTGATGCAGATCGCCAAGTCCAGATCGGCTTCCACCGCTTCCCAGATGGCCGCCGCCGCGCCAGCCGGCGGCACATAGATCACGCTGACCGTGGCCCCTTGCGCAAAAGCTGCTTCCTTGACGGAGGCGTAGATGGGAATGCCTTCGAACTTTTCGCCGGCCTTCTTGGGGTTCACGCCCGCCACGAAGCAATTCGCGCCGTTGGCATACGCAGCACAACCCCGGGTGTGGAACTGGCCGGTCTTGCCGGTGATGCCCTGGGTGATGACTTTGGTGTCTTTGTTGATGAAGATGGACATGTTCGATGTTCCTTCTGGGCTTACTTGACGGCGGCGACGATGGCGGTAGCCGCTTCGGCCATGGTGTTGGCGGCGATGATGGGCAGGCCCGATTCGGCCAGCATCTTCTTGCCCAGATCTTCGTTGGTGCCCTTCATGCGCACCACCAGCGGCACGGACAGGTTCACGGCCTTGCAAGCGGTGATCACGCCTTCGGCGATGGTGTCGCACTTCATGATGCCGCCGAAGATGTTGACCAAGATGCCCTTCACTTCCGGGTTCTTGAGCATGATCTTGAAGGCTTCGGTGACCTTCTCAGCGGTGGCACCACCGCCCACGTCGAGGAAGTTGGCCGGCTCGCCGCCAAACAGCTTGATGGTGTCCATCGTCGCCATGGCAAGACCCGCACCGTTGACCAAGCAGCCGATGTTGCCGTCGAGGCTGATATAGGCCAGATCGAACTTGGAGGCTTCGATTTCAGCCGGATCTTCTTCGTCCAGATCGCGGTAAGCCACGATGTCCGGGTGACGGAACAAGGCGTTGGCATCGAAGTTGAACTTGGCGTCCAAGGCGATCAAAGCGCCCTTGGAGTCGCAGTTCAGCGGATTGATTTCCACCAGCGAAGCGTCCGTCTCCATGTAGCAGCGGTACAGGTTCTGGAACAGCGTCACGGCTTGCGCGATCGACGCATCACCCAAACCGATGGCACGAGCGATTCTCTCGGCTTGCTCGGCACCCAAGCCGGTCAGCGGATCAATCAAGTCGGTGATGATTTTTTCGGGCGTCGAATGCGCCACTTCTTCGATGTCCATGCCGCCCTCAGACGAGGCGATGAACGCGACCTTCTGCGATTGACGGTCGGTCACGAGGGAGACGTAGTACTCCTTCTTGATGTCTGCGCCTTCTTCGATGTAGAGGCGACGCACCTTCTGACCCACAGGCCCGGTTTGATGCGTGATGAGCTGCATGCCCAGGATCTGTTCCGACAGGCTCTTGACGTCGTCCAACGAACGGCCCAGCTTGACGCCGCCGCCCTTGCCGCGACCGCCAGCATGGATCTGCGCCTTGACAACCCACACCGGGCCGCCGAGTTTTTGGGCGGCATCAATGGCCTCTTGCACGTTGAACGCCGGATAGCCGCGCGGCACCGGAACGTCGAACTTGCGCAGAATTTCCTTGCCTTGGTACTCGTGGATTTTCACTGGGGGGCTCCTGGACAGAGAGAGGGGGAAGCAGAGAAGGGGCGATTCAGGTTCGGGTCGGCACGCACTGTGCGGCGCAAAGCTGACCCGAGACTGAGACGATCAAGCTATAAGCATGCAGCATCAATCAGCAGCAGCTTCCAAACCGTTGTCGAAATGGGCCCGCATGACCCGCACGGCGGTCGTCGGATCACGCGCTTCGATGGCGAGCATCAAATGGCGGTGTTCGGCCAGCGATTCAAGCAAGCGGCCCTGCTTGAAGAGCGAATGATGGCGATTCAGTTTCATGACCTTGCGCAGATCAGCCACGATCTGGATGCGCCAACGATTGGCATCCATCGCCAGCAGTTGCATGTGGAACTGTTCATTGAGGTCGAAGTAGGTTTCACGCTGATTCACCGCTTGTTCGAGCTGCTCGTGCAGCAAGCGCAAACTTGCAAGTTGCTCCGCACTGGCCTTGCGCGCCACCTCACCGGCGGCGTCGCTCTCCAGCAAAGCCAGTAGATGATAGATCTGCTCAACATCGGTGCCGGACATCTCGGTGACATAGGCACCCCGGCGCACCTTCATCGTCACCAGCCCTTCGGCGGCCAACACCTTCAGGGCTTCACGCATGGGCGTGCGGCTGATACCAAACTCAAGCGCCAAGCGCTGCTCGTCGATCCAACTGCCCGGCTCCAGCACGCGATCAAAGATCTGTTTGCGCAGCCGCTCGGCCACATCTTGATAGAGGGCGCGGGGAGCAAGGGCGTTGTCAGGTGCAGTCGCCAAGATGAGCGCAGATGGTGATTGAATTCATAATTATGCATCATGTATCATCATCGGCAAGCCCAACAAGGCCACCCCAAGGAAAGTTCCATGTCTGACGACACCCCCAAGTTCGCCCCGTCTTCCCTCGAACAATGGCACAAGGCGGCCGCCAAATCCGCGCCGGGCGGGGACGTCGCAGCGCTGAACTGGGTCACCCCGGAAGGCATCACCGTCAAGCCGCTTTACACCGCCGCTGACACCGCTGATCTGCCCTACGCCAACACCTTGCCTGGCTTCGAGCCCTTCGTGCGCGGCCCGCAAGCGACGATGTACGCCGTGCGCCCCTGGACGATCCGCCAGTACGCCGGCTTCTCGACCGCTGAAGAATCGAACGCCTTCTACCGCAAGGCGCTGGCCGCCGGCGGTCAAGGCGTGTCGGTGGCCTTCGATCTAGCCACCCACCGGGGCTACGACTCGGATCACCCGCGTGTCACGGGCGACGTCGGCAAGGCGGGCGTGGCCATCGACTCGGTCGAGGACATGAAGATCCTCTTCAACGAGATCCCGCTCGACAAGGTCTCGGTCTCGATGACCATGAACGGCGCGGTGCTGCCGGTGCTGGCCGGCTACGTGGTGGCGGCCGAAGAACAAGGCGTGAGCCAAGACAAGCTCTCCGGGACCATTCAGAACGACATTCTGAAAGAGTTCATGGTGCGCAACACCTACATCTACGGCCCCGAGCCGAGCATGCGCATCATCGGCGACATCATCGAGTACACGGCCAAACACTGCCCCAAGTTCAACTCGATCTCGATCTCGGGCTATCACATGCAAGAAGCCGGTGCCAACCAAGCGCTGGAACTCGCCTTCACGCTGGCGGACGGCAAGGAATACGTCAAGACCGCCATCGCCAAAGGCATGGATGTGGACGCCTTTGCCGGGCGCCTGTCCTTCTTCTGGGCGATCGGCATGAACTTCTATCTGGAAATCGCCAAGATGCGCGCCGCGCGCCTCTTGTGGTGCCGGATCATGAAAGGCTTTGAGGCCAAGAACCCCAAGAGCTTGATGCTGCGCACCCACTGCCAGACCTCAGGCTGGAGCTTGACCGAGCAAGACCCGTACAACAACGTGGTGCGCACGACGATTGAGGCGATGGCAGCGGTGTTTGGCGGCACGCAGAGCCTGCACACCAACAGCTTCGATGAAGCCATCGCGCTGCCCACCGAAACCAGCTCGCGCATCGCGCGCAACACGCAGCTGGTGATTCAGGAAGAGACCCACATCACCAGCGTGGTCGATCCGTGGGCCGGCTCTTACATGATGGAAAAGCTCACCCAAGACATGGCCGACAAAGCCTGGGCCATCATCGAAGAAGTCGAAGCCATGGGCGGTATGACCAAGGCGGTCGATTCGGGTTGGGCCAAGCTCAAGATCGAAGCCAGCGCCGCTGAAAAGCAAGCCTGCATTGATTCCGGCAAGGATGTGATCGTGGGGGTCAACAAGTACAAGTTGGCCAAGGAAGATGCAGTCGAGATCCGTGAAGTGGACAACGTGGCAGTGCGCGAGTCGCAAATCGAGCGCCTGAAGCAGATCCGCGCCAGCCGCGACAGTGCGGCGGTACACGCCGCCCTCGACGCCCTGACCGCTGCGGCTCAATCGGGCCAAGGCAATTTGCTCGACCTGTCGATCAAAGCGATTCGCCTGCGCGCCACCGTCGGCGAAATCAGCGACGCGCTTGAAAAGATCTTCGGCCGGCATCGCGCCGACATCCAAAAGGTCACAGGCGTCTACGCTGCGGCGTATGACTCGGCCGAAGGCTGGGACAAGCTCAAAGAAGAAATTGCCGCCTTCGCCGACGAACAAGGCCGCCGGCCGCGCGTCATGATCGCCAAGCTTGGCCAAGACGGCCACGACCGGGGGGCCAAAGTGGTCGCCACCGCCTACGCCGACTTGGGCTTTGACGTGGACATGGGCCCACTGTTCCAAACCCCCGAAGAATGCGCCCGCCAAGCGATTGAAAACGACGTGCATGCCGTCGGTGTTTCGACCCTGGCGGCCGGTCACAAGACCTTGGTGCCCGCCATCATTGCCGAGCTCAAAAAGCAAGGTGCCGACGACATCATCGTCTTCGCCGGCGGCGTGATCCCGGCGCAAGACTACGGCTTCCTCTATGACGCCGGCGTCAAAGGCATCTTCGGTCCCGGCACCCCGATCCCCGC
>NZ_JBYSVC010000053.1:0-16458 GCF_057922285.1 Leptothrix toolikensis (SeqCode) | reverse complement strand
GTGTAGGCCCCCGGCAACGCAAAGATCACCACCGTCTTGCCGGCGGTGGTCGCCAACACATCGACCGCATTGGGGCCCAAAGAGCAGCCCGGGGTGTCCTCGTCGATGAATTCATACAGGGTGACCGCAGGCAAGGAAGAACCGAGGCTTAGCATGATCGCAACTCCAGAAAAAGGAAAAAGAAAAACCGGCCACCAGTTTCCCAGTGGCCGGTTTTCCGGCAAGTGAAAGGCCCGGAAGCCCTTCACTTATTGAGGATTAAGTCCTCAGACTGCGGCGGCTTTTTCAACCAAGCGGGTCACAACCCAAGCCTTGGTCTTCGAGATCGGACGGCATTCCGAGATCTCGACCACATCGCCCATTTTGGAGTCGCCATTTTCGTCGTGCGCGTGGTACTTGCTCGACTTGGTGACGATCTTGCCGTAGAGCTCGTGTTTAACACGACGCTCAACCAGCACGGTGACGGTCTTGGTGCGCTTGTCGCTGACCACCTTGCCCACCAGGGTGCGGGTGTTCTTGGTCGCTTTTTGGGCGTCGCTCATTGGGCCGCTCCCTTCTTCTTTTCAGCCAAGATGGTGCGCGCACGGGCGATATCGCGACGTGTGGCACGCAAAGTGGCATTGTTGCCAAGCTGCTGGGTGGCCTTTTGCATGCGCAGACCGAAATGGGCCTTCAGCAGATCGCTGATTTCCTTTTCCAGAGCTGCCACGTCTTTGGCGCGGAGTTCAGATGATTTACTCATTGCAGGTCTCCCGTTCCTCAGGCGCCGATGGCGCGGCTGACGAACACAGTACGCAGGGGCAACTTGGCAGCCGCGAGCGTGAACGCTTCGCGAGCCAGTGCTTCCGGCACACCATTGATTTCATAGAGCACCTTGCCCGGCTGAATTTCAGCCACGTAGTACTCCGGATTGCCCTTACCGTTACCCATACGCACTTCGGCCGGCTTTTGCGAGATCGGCTTGTCCGGGAAGATGCGGATGAAGATGCGGCCACCGCGCTTGATATGGCGCGAAATGGCACGACGAGCGGCTTCGATCTGGCGGGCCGTCAAACGACCGCGCTCAGTGGCTTTCAAACCGAAATCACCAAACGACACATTGGTGCCGCGCGTGGCGATGCCGGTGTTGCGGCCCTTCTGTTCCTTACGGAACTTGCGACGTGAGGGTTGCAACATTCCTTATTCTCCTTTGGGCGCTGCGCTGGGAGCGTCCGGCTTGCGGAGCACGCGCTTGACGGCAGGCTTGTCACCGGCGGGTGCAGCAGCATTGGCACCGTCGGCAGGGCGACGATCATTGCTGCGCGGGCCACCACGGCGTTCGCCCGGACGGTCATTGCGCGGACCACGGCGGCGACGGTCGTCTTCAGGACGCTCTTCACGCGCAGCAACCGGCATTTCACCGTTCGGCAGACGATCACCCTTGTAGATCCAGACCTTGACGCCAATGACGCCATAGGTGGTCTTGGCTTCGGCAAAACCGTAGTCGATTTCGGCCTTGAGGGTGTGCAAGGGCACGCGGCCTTCGCGGTACCACTCGCAACGCGCGATTTCGATGCCGTTCAGGCGGCCCGACGACATGATCTTGATGCCAAGGGCACCCAGACGCATGGCGTTTTGCATCGCACGCTTCATAGCGCGGCGGAACATGATGCGCTTTTCGAGCTGCTGCGTGATCGACTCAGCAACCAGCTGCGAATCGGTCTCGGGCTTGCGCACTTCCTCGATATTGACCGCGACCGGCACGCCCAGACGGCGTGTCAGTTCAGCCTTGAGGTTCTCGATGTCCTCGCCCTTTTTGCCGATCACCACGCCCGGACGTGCCGAGAAAATGGTGATGCGAGCATTCTTGGCAGGACGCTCAATCTGAATGCGCGAAACCGCAGCGTTCTTCAGACGCTTCTTGAGGTACTCGCGTACTTCAATGTCTTCCGCCAGCATGGCTGCGAAAGTCCGGTTGCCTGCATACCAACGCGACGACCAATTGCGCGTGACAGCCAGGCGAAAGCCGGTCGGATGAATTTTTTGTCCCATGATGCCCCTCAGTTACCGACGGTCACGTAGATGTGCGCGGTGGGCTTGCTGATGCGATTGCCGCGACCCTTTGCACGGGCCGAGAAGCGCTTCAACGTGGCACCCTGCTCAACGTAGATCGATGTCACACGCAGTTCATCAATATCGGCACCGTTGTTGTGCTCGGCATTTGCCACAGCACTTTCAAGCGCCTTCTTGATGATCCCAGCGGCCTTCTTTTGCGTGAAGGTCAGAATATCCAGCGCTTGGCCAACTTTCTTGCCACGGATCAGATCCGCGACCAGACGACCTTTGTCGCAAGACAGGCGCACGCCGCGCACGATTGCTTTGGTTTCCATTGCATCGGCTCCTTAACGCTTGGCTTTCTTGTCCGCCGGGTGACCCTTGAACGTACGGGTCAGGGCGAACTCACCCAGCTTGTGGCCGACCATTTGGTCAGTCACATACACGGGCACGTGTTGCTTGCCGTTGTGCACGGCGATCGTCAGGCCGATGAAATCGGGCAGGATCGTCGAGCGACGCGACCAAGTTTTGATCGGCTTCTTGTCCTTGATGGCGACGGCTTTTTCAGCCTTGGCCAGCAAGTGATGGTCCACGAAGGGACCCTTCTTGAGTGAACGAGTCATGAGCTACCCCTTATTTCTTGCGACGCGAGACGATCATGGTCTGCGTGCGCTTGTTGCTGCGGGTACGGTAGCCCTTGGTCAGGGTGTTCCACGGAGACACCGGTGCTTGACCTTCGCCCGTGCGGCCTTCGCCACCACCGTGCGGGTGATCCACCGGGTTCATTGCCACACCGCGAACGGTCGGGCGAATGCCCAGCCAACGCTTGGCACCGGCCTTGCCGTACTGGCGCAGGTTGTGCTCTTCATTCGACACTTCGCCCAAAGTGGCGCGGCAGTCGATATGAATCTTGCGCACTTCACCCGAGCGCAGGCGAACCTGAGCGTAGGTGCCTTCGCGGGCCATCAGCGTGACCGAAGTACCGGCCGAACGTGCAATCTGCGCGCCCTTGGCTGGCAACATTTCGACGCAATGGATGGTCGAACCCACGGGGATGTTGCGGATCGGCAGGGTGTTGCCCAGCTTGATCGGGGCTTCAGCGCCGCTCAGCAGGGTTTGACCGACTTCCAGACCACGCGGGGCGATGATGTAGCGACGTTCGCCGTCGGCGTAGCACACCAAAGCGATGTGCGCCGTGCGGTTCGGGTCGTATTCGATGCGTTCAACCTTGGCGGGAATGCCGTCCTTGTTGCGCACGAAGTCCACCACACGGTAGTGATGCTTGTGACCACCACCCTTGTGACGCACGGTGATGTGACCGTTGTTGTTGCGGCCAGCGTTCTGCTTCTGGGGTTCCAGCAGCGAAGCTTCCGGCGCGCCCTTATGCAGGTGCGAATGCACCACCTTCACCACGGCACGGCGGCCAGGCGAGGTCGGTTTGACTTTAACGACGGCCATTACGCAGTCTCCCCGGAGAAGTTGAGCTCTTGACCTTCCTTCAGGGAAACGAAGGCCTTACGAACGTGGTCACGCCGACCGGCACGACCACCGAAACGCTTGGTCTTGCCCTTTTGGTTGGCAACCTGCACGGAGGCGACTTCGACCTTGAACATCAGTTCAACGGCGGCCTTGATTTCAGGCTTGGTCGCGTCTTGCAGAACCTTGAACAACACTTGGTTGTGCATTTCGCCGATGCGAGTGGCTTTTTCCGAAATGATCGGGGCCACGAGCACCTGGGCCAGACGGCCCTCATCAAACTTGGGCGTGCTCATGCGAACATCTCCTGGAGCTTGTCGATCGCAGCCTTGGTCACCACGATCTTCTTGTAGAAGACCAGCGACAGCGGATCGGCATAACGCGGCTCAACCACCAACACGTTGGTCAGGTTGCGCGCGGCAAGGAACAGGTTTTCGTCAACCGCGTCAGCGATCACCAGCACATGGTCCAAATTCATGGCCTTGAGCTTGGCAGCCAACAGCTTGGTCTTGGGGGCTTCGATGCTGATCGAATCCACCACCACCAGACGACCTTCACGAGCCAGTTGCGAGAAGATCGCGGCCATACCGGCGCGGTACATCTTCTTGTTAACTTTGTGGCTGAAGTTTTCGTCCGGCAAGTTCGGGAACACCCGACCACCCCCACGCCACAACGGCGAGGACGTCATACCCGCACGAGCGCGGCCCGTACCCTTTTGACGGAACGGCTTCTTGGTCGAGTGGCGAACTTGTTCGCGATCCTTTTGTGCGCGGGTGCCTTGACGGGCATTGGCCTGGTAGGCCACCACGACTTGATGGATCAGCGCTTCGTTGTAGTCACGTGCAAACACAGCATCGGAGGCATCCACCTTGCTGGTCGCTTGACCTTGTTCATTCAGGAGCTCGAGCTGCATCAGTTGGCTCCTTTCTTGGCCTTGACCTTGACGGCGGGACGAACGGTCACGAAACCGCCCTTAGCACCCGGCACGGCACCCTTGACCAGCAGCAGTTGACGAGCTTCGTCAACGCGCACGATGTCAAGATTTTGGGTAGTCACCGTGTCGTCACCGAGGTGACCGCACATCTTCTTACCCGGAAACACGCGACCTGGATCCTGCGCCATCGAGATGGAGCCCGGCACGTTGTGCGAACGGCTGTTACCGTGCGACGCGCGCTGCGAACCAAAGTGGTGACGCTTGATGGTGCCCGTGAAACCCTTACCGATCGTTGTGCCTTGCACATCGACTTGCTGGCCAGCGGCAAACAAATTGACCGGCAGCACAGCACCTGTGGGGTATTGACCCGCCACATCGGCTTCCACACGGAACTCTTGCAGCAGCTCACCGGCTTCCACACCTGCCTTGGCAAGGTGGCCAGCGGCGGGCTTGGTCACGCGCGATGCCTTACGAGCACCGAAAGCGACCTGAAGGGCGCTGTAACCGTCGTTTTCGACGGTTTTAACCTGGGCAACGCGATTGTTGGACACATCGAGCACAGTCACAGGCACGGCATCGCCGTCGTCTGTGAAGATGCGCATCATGCCCACCTTGCGGCCCAGCAACCCGAGACGATTGCTAAGACTCATCGTTTTCTCCAATACCCGACAACGATTGGCCGGGCTGACTAAGGTACGCACTGACTTGATCGGAGCCAAGCCAGAACGAACGAAACGGACCCAAGATTAACCCAGGTCCGAAAAGCCTTCCATCCTACCATAACCCATGGGTTATAGCCTCACTGAAAGGCCATGACATAAGCAACGCCGATAGAGTGAACGGTGTAGGTCGGAGCCACCTCGCCGGTGGGTAGCACTTGGGTCAGACCGCCGGGCTGCATCGCCTCGTAGGCCCAGTCGCTGGTCTTGAGCCGCTGATAGCCGTAGGCCATGCGCACCGAGCTCGCAGCGTCCAGCTTGTACGCCCCACCCAAACGCAGCGCGATCGAGTCGGTACTCACCGTCGGCAACGCTGTGGCCGGGATGTAATAGGCCGCGATGTTCGGATACGCCGCCCCGGCGGCCACACTGCCCGCGTAGGGGTTGTTGACGTAATTGCCGCCCGTGACGCCCGTGTCGCTGCGCAGCTGGCTCAGCATCAAGCTGCCACGCACATCCAGACTCCCGCCCAGCAAGCCGGTGCGCGCCACACTCAAGCCCAAGGTGTCGATGGTGTCGCGCATGTCGGCCGACCAGTTCAGACACGGATCGATCTTGTTGTTGGCGTTGCGGGTGGCGATGTCGGCGTAGCAGCCGCCTGAGATCACGGTGGCGCCGCCCACGTTCGCCACCGCGCTGTTGGCGGTGTACGAGTTGCCGGCGCTGCGCGAGCGCTGATCTTCGCGGCTGTAGAACAGACTCACACTGACCCGCTCACTCGGGCTGTAGGTGCCGTCCAAGTTCAGCGCCCAACTGCTGGCTTGCTTCAAGCCGTAAACCGATTCACCGTAGCTGTCAGCGTTGTAGTCCAACCCGCCTTGGAACGTGAGCATCTCGCTCGCCTGCCACTGCGCCGAGGTGCGCAGCTTGTTGCGATCACGGTTGGCGTTGTTGAAGTGGCGCATGCCGATCAACTCGCTGATCCGATTGACGTTGTTGGCGTAGTAAACGTTCGACAGGGCATTGTTGTTCGGGAAGAAGAACGCCTGCGAGCTGCCCGCCGGGGCCGCCGGATTCAACCCCGAGACCGGGCCGTAACCCGTGAGCCCCAACGCCACCAAGGTGTCATAGGCCGTGGTGGTCGTCACCGTTGCGGGCAACCCCGTGGGCGTCACCGCCGCCATCGGCACCAAGGCGAGGAAGGCGTTCTCGTTGTAAGTCACCGTGCGCGTGGACTTGGCCAAGCCCACGCGGCCTTGGAATGCCTCGCTGTCCGTCCAGCGCCACTCGGCCCGCAGGGTTTGCTCACGGCTCTTGGCGGCGTCCGCGCAATCGATCCACGTGTTGCGGCAGTACTTGTCGGTGGTCTGCACATCCGCCCCCGCTTGGAGCTGTTGCCCGGGCTGCAACCTGTAGTCAGCGTCCAAGCTCAGCTGCTGGAGCTTGCGGCTGTAGGGCCGGTTGGCGTTGAGGTTGATGTTGGAGCCGTACTGCGCCCCAAACACCGACGCCGTGGCGGCCGGCACCTCGCCCACGTCGTAAAAGCCGTAGGTGTTCACCGCCGTGCGGTTGTCCCGCACATCAAATTTGTAGGCCCCGCTCAGGCGCAAGTCCTTGCTCGGCTTGGACAAGAGCTTCAAGTTGGCCGACTCGGTCACCACCAAGCCCTCCAACGATGCCGTAGGTAACAGCGGCACCCCGGTGAGGCCATCGTTGAGGAAAGCGGCGTTCTGGGTGGCCCGGCCATAGGCCAAGTCGCCCACCACCTTGGTGCTCTTGCTCAGATCAAGGCTTGCGGCTAGGGAAAGCTTATGGAACTGATTGCTCGGTGCCGTGCTCATCGACTGGGACTTTGGGTTGAGGGCCGGATCAGCCGACCACACGGACCAAGCCACCGAAGAGGCGTTGTTGCTGAACATCGACGCGTCGTAGGCTGCTTGCAGGGTGGAGCCATCGCCAACGTACTGCACCCCCACGCGGTACTGATCGTGGTTCTGATCGATGGGCTGCGGCAAAACCGCCACGATATCGCCGCCGGTGATGCGGGTCAGCGCCGAGAGCGGCTTGAGCCCGGTCTTGTGCTCATGCGAGCCCGAGACCGACGCCGACCAGCGGCCGTCGAGCTGCAACTCACCGCCAAGGCTGAGCTGCGCCCGCTGGGTCGAGAGGCGCACTTGATTGAACGCGGGCAGATCGGCCGTTTGAATGGCGGCGGCTGTGCTCAACTGCGCGGGAGTGGGTGCGGTCGAAGCGCCGGCCACAATCGCGTTCGAGCTGGTCACGTCCGGCGACAGACCTCGGGCGTTGGGCGTGAGCGCATTGACACGCGGCACCACCGGCACGATCCAACCGGCCGGCAGGCCCAAGTTGTTGCTACCCACGCCTTGGTACGGCGTCTGAAAACTGTCCGAGCGGTTGCGCAGCAAGGTGTCGTAGCCCATCTTGAGGCGGAATCGGCCTTGTTCACCGTACTCCGCACTGATTGAGCTCGACTTCAAACCCAAGTCGCTGGCCTTGAGCCGCCAGCGGGTCGCGTCTTCGCTGTCATAGGCCCCGCCGCCGATCACGTCAAAACCACCCACCACTTGGCCGCCTTGACGGTTCACGCCGTCAAACTCGTGGGCCTTGGTCGAATCGCTGTTGCTGGCCGCCACCCCAAGCTCGACGTGGCTCTTGGGCCGGGTCAGCTCAGCCAAGGCCGGATCTTCGGCCGCGTGGGCCATGCTCAACAGCGCCAGCGCTGCATGTACCGCCAGCACCGAAGCGCTCAGGCGCAGGAAAGAAGGATGCGCATTCATCATGGAACTCCTGATCTTGTGGTTCGATGCTCAGCGCTGGAACTTGGCACCCGCCGGATGGTTCGAGCCATGCACCACCATGTGGCAGTTCAGGCAAGCGCGACCGCCCATTTGGGCGCGCGCCGCAGCCCCAGCCAACAACTGGTTGCCGTTGGCCATCGTCAACGCCCCACCTTGCAGATTGGCCCCACTGTTGACTTGCGCGCCGTGGTCACCGCTATGGCACGACTGACACAGCCAGGGTGCGCGCGCTTTGAGCAACGGTGCGTTGTTCGAGCCGTGCGGTGTGTGGCAGTTCGTGCAAGCCTCCGTCACCGGCTCGTGCTCCCAAAGGAAAGGTCCGCGCTGCTCAGGGTGGCAGCCCTGACAGGTCTCGTTGACCGAGCCCTTGGTCAGCAGCTTCGGCCCCGTGGTGCCGTGCGGGTTGTGGCAATCCGAGCAACCCATCTTGCCGGCTGCCAGCGGATGGGTCGAGAGCCGGTGGGTTTGTGCCCGCTCCGTCTTGTGGCAGCTGAAGCACACCTCTTGCTGGCTGCTCTTGTTCAGCACCGGATCAGCCTTGACGTGGACCGCATGACACGACGTACAGGGGACATCGCGGCTCTGGTGCTGACTGCCCTCCCAGTGCATGCGCTGACCACCCTTGTGGCAGCCGACACACACTTCGGCTTGGGTGGCGGTGTCACTGGCGAGGTTGAGCGTGGTCTTGGTCTTAAAGACGATCTCCGGCGCAGGGCGTGAGGCCTCGCCCACGCCCTTGCCGCCCACCACGTGCTGCTCGCTGCGCCCGTGGCAGCTCTGGCAGCCGGGCGTGCGGCTATCGGCGCGCACACCATGCTTGGTTTGATAGATCGACAGCAGCGGCTTGGATTCGCTCTCGTCGTGGCACTTGGTACAAACAGCATCCGCATGAGGCACTGCGGACGTTGAGCTATCGCCATCCAGCGCCCATACAACCGGGCCCCACCCCAAACCAATCGCCATGCTGATGACAGCACACAGCCGGTGGATAAACCTTTTCATAAGAAACCCCCTCAATTCATTGTTAGTGGTCCATGACAAACCAAGTGGCGTCATGTTATTCAAGCACGACGCATGGGTTATTGGCTGAGCACCCACTCCGCCAAGTTTTTGATATCAGCGCCCTCTTTTTTAATCACTTTGTGTTCTTCTTCATGACCATCTGGAAATTTGGCTTTTTCGCCGATGGTGAGGTGACGAACAACGCGCTCTAAGCCATCAGGAGTGCCCCTGTATTTAGCAGCAACGTCCTTGAAAGTTGGCCCATCTTTCTTCTTTTCGATGCTGTGGCATTTAAAGCAATTATTCTGCCGTGCCAGACTCAATGCAGCCTCAGTATCCAAGGCATGCACCGTGGGCGTAAAAACAACCAACGTCGTTGGCAAAAAAGCCAAGGCCACACATTGCCATGATTGAATCAGCTTCATTTAGAACTCCTAATAACTATATTCATATATCTTTTTGTTATCACGGATAACAAAGGAACCGCTACCATCCTACGTGTCACCATATCGCCAAGGATTGACATAGATCAAATAGCGCAGATCCATAGAAACACGGTATTTACATAGGTGCAAGTGATTTCTTCAGCCCCTTGCGCCCGAGGTGCAAACAATTTGCCCCATGGCACTCGTGGAGCGGACAGCGCAAACCTACAATCGCACCTCCTCAAGCAGCCTCAACGCGTGACCTATGCCCCACACCCGTGTCCTTGCCGCCATGCCCATGACCTCGTTGTCAGCCCTGTCGCCGCTGGACGGGCGCTATGCGGGCAAAGTGGCCCCTTTGCGCCCCCTGCTGAGCGAATTCGGCCTGATGCACCGCCGCGTGCAAGTTGAAATCGAATGGTTCATTGCCTTGTCGGACGCCGGTCTGGCTGACTTCAAGCCCTTGAGCGAAGCCTCACGCGGCTTTTTGCGCTCGCTGGTGTTGATGTTCTCTGAGGCCGATGCCCAAGCCATCAAGGACATCGAGAAAGTCACCAACCACGACGTCAAGGCGGTCGAGTACTGGCTCAAGCAGCGCTTTGGCGATCATCCTGAACTCGAAGCGGCGGCCGAATTCGTTCACTTTGCGTGTACCAGCGAAGACATCAACAACACCAGCCACGCCTTGATGCTCAAGTCGGCGCGCGACAGCGTGTTGCTGCCGGCCTTGGATCGCATCATCCAGCGCATGACCGACTTGGCACACACCTTTGCGGCCCAGCCGATGCTGAGCCGCACCCACGGCCAAACCGCCAGCCCGACCACCGTCGGCAAGGAAATCGCCAACGTCGTGGCGCGTTTGCAGCACGGCCGCAGCGTGATCGCCAGCGTCAAGATGCGCGCCAAGATGAACGGCGCGGTGGGCAACTACAACGCCCATCTCTCGGCTTACCCCGAGCACGACTGGGAAGCCTTCAGCCGCCACGTGATCGAAGACGCGCTGGGCCTGAGCTTCAACCCCTACACCATCCAGATTGAGCCGCACGACTACATGGCCGAGCTGTTTGACGCCTTCACCCGCGTCAACACCATCTTGATCGACTGGTCGCGTGACGTCTGGGGCTACATCAGCTTGGGGTACTTCAAGCAAAAGACCAAAGCGGGCGAGGTCGGCTCCTCGACCATGCCGCACAAAGTCAACCCGATTGATTTCGAAAACGCCGAAGGCAACTTCGGTCTGGCCAGCGCCGTGCTGACGCACCTGTCGCAAAAGCTGCCCGTGAGCCGCTGGCAGCGCGACCTGACCGACTCGACCGCGCTGCGCAACATGGGTGTGGCTTTGGGCTACGCCTTGCTGGGCTTTGACAGCCTGCTGCGCGGCTTGGACAAGCTAGAGCTGAACGCCGCCGCACTCAACGACGATCTGGACAACGCTTGGGAAGTGCTGGCTGAGCCGATCCAGACCGTCATGCGCCGCTACGCCTTGCCCGAGCCCTACGAGCAACTCAAGGCCTTCACACGCGGCCAGCCGATGACGCGCGAGCTGATGCAAGGCTTCATCGCCAAGCTCGATCTGCCCCAAGCCGAAAAAGACCGCCTCTTGGCCATGACGCCGGGCGACTACACCGGCATGGCCACCGAGTTGGCCCGCCGGATCGGCAGCTGAGGCGAGGCGCGCACCATGGCTTCCTTCATTGACGCCCTCGCCCGCGCCACGCGCCTGCACGACTCACTGCTTTGCGTGGGACTCGACCCCGAGCCGAGCAAGTTTCCGGGTGCTTGGAAGGGCGATGCCGGGCGGATCTTTGAGTTCTGCTGCGCAATCGTCGATGCGACCAAAGACGTGGTGTGCGCGTTCAAGCCGCAGATCGCCTACTTTGCCGCCCATCGCGCCGAGGCTCAGCTCGAAGAGCTCATGGCCTACATGAAGCGCACCGCGCCCGATGTGCCGGTCATTTTGGATGCCAAGCGCGGCGATATCGGCTCGACCGCCGAGCAGTACGCCCGCGAAGCTTTCGAGCGCTATCAGGCCGATGCGGTGACGCTCTCGCCCTTCATGGGCTTCGACACCCTTGAGCCCTACCTACGCTGGCCCGACAAGGGTGTGATTTTGCTGTGCCGCACCTCCAACCCCGGCGGCAACGACTGGCAGATGCAGCGCTTGGCCGAGGTGCCGGGGCAGCCGCGTTTGTTCGAGCGACTGGCGGAGCTGGCCCAAACCGAGTGGAACCGCAACGGCCAGATCGGTTTGGTGGTGGGCGCGACCTACCCAGAAGAAATCGCCAAGGTGCGTGCTTTGGCCCCCACCTTGCCGCTGTTGATTCCGGGCGTGGGTGCCCAAGGCGGTGACGCCGAAGCCACCGTGCGCGCCGGGCTCAGCACCGACGCCAGCGGCCAGATCACCGGCCCGATCGTGGTCAACAGCTCGCGCGCGGTGCTCTACGCCAGCTCAGGTGCCGACTTTGCCGCAGCCGCCCGCCGCGTCGCCTTGGCCACCCGCGCTCAGCTCAACGCCGCCCGCCGGGGATGATCCGCCTCGCTTGGCTGATCGCCTTCGCGCTGCACCTCCTCGCGCTCATCAGCCCCCTCGCCCACGCCGGGGGCGGCGCGCAGCCCACCGCCCATGTGCTGCGCTACGCCTTCCCGGTGGCTGAAACCGGCTTTGATCCGGCGCAGCTCTCTGACGTCTATTCGCGCACCGTGGTGGCGGGCATTTTTGAAGCACCCTTGTGCTTCGACTACCTGGCCAAGCCCGCCCGCCTCAAGCCGCTCACGGCCGAGGCGCTGCCGCAAATCTCGGCTGATTTTCGGGAGTTCACCTTCAAGCTGCGCCCCGGCATCTACTTTGCCGACGACCCGGCCTTCAAAGGCGTGCGCCGCGAGCTGACGGCCGCCGATTACGTCTACGCCTTGAAGCGCCACTACGACCCGCGCTGGAACAGCCCCAATCTCTACTTGCTGGAAAACGCCCGCATCCAAGGGCTCTCAGCGCTGCGCCAACAAGCCCTGAGCAGCAAGACGCCCTTCAATTACGACACCGAGGTCGAAGGGCTCAAGGCGCTGGACCGCTACACCCTGCGCATCCGCTTGGGCGAGCCCGCGCCGCGCTTTCATCAAACCGTGATGGCCGACCCGGCCGCCTTCGGCGCGGTGGCGCGCGAGGTGGTGGAGCACTACGGCGAACGCATCATGGAGCACCCGGTGGGCACCGGGCCTTTCAAGCTCGGCGCTTGGCGGCGTTCCTCCAAGATCGTGCTGGAGCGCAGCCCGAGCTTTCGCGCCGAGATCTACGACGAACAGCCTGCGGCCGACGACGTGGCCGCGCAAGCCGTGGCCAAGCAGCTCCAAGGCCGGCGCTTGCCACTGCTCGACCGGGTGGAGATTGCGATCATTGAAGAAGAGCAGCCGCGCTGGCTGGCTTTTTTGAACGGCGAAGTCGATCTGCTGGAGCGTCTGCCCAACGCCTTCATCCAAAACGCTGTGCCCAACAACCGGCTGGCCCCTTATCTGGTCAAACGCGGCGTCACCATGCACCGCGCCCCGCAGGTCGATGTGGTGATGGCGGCGATCTTCAACATGGCGCACCCGCTGGTGGGCGGCAACGAGCCCGAGAAAGTGGCGCTGCGGCGCGCCATCGCGCTGGCCTACAACGCCCCGCAGGAAATCACCCAAGTGCGCAAGGGCCAAGCCCTGCCGGCTGAAACCGCCATTGCGCCGCTCACCTTTGGCCACGACGGCAACGTGCGCACCGAGATGAGCCAATACGACCCGGCGCGTGCCAAGGCCCTGCTGGACCTCTACGGCTACATCGACCGCGACGGCGACGGCTGGCGCGACCTGCCCGACGGCCGCCCGCTGGAGCTGCTCTACGCCACCCAGTCCGACCAAGCCTCACGCCAGTTGGCTGAGATCTGGGACAAAAGCATGAAAGCCGTGGGGCTGAAGATGAGCTTCAAGGTCGCGCAGTGGCCCGAAAACCTCAAAGCCCTGCGCGCCGGCCGTTTGATGCTCTGGGGCGTGGGCTGGAGCGCCGGCACCCCCGACGGCGACACCTTTCTCGCCCTGGCCTACAGCCCCAACACCGGCCAATCCAACCACGCCCGCTTCCATCTACCCGCGTTCGACGCCCTCTACGAACAACAAGCTCGCCTGCCCGACGGCCCCGAGCGCCTCGCCCTGATGCAGCAAGCCGCGCAGCTGATGGTGGTGAACATGCCCTACAAGTTCAGCGCCCACCGCGTCGTCACCGACCTCACCCACCCCCACGTGCTGGGCTACCGCCGCAACCCCTTCGTGCGCGAGTTTTTCAAGTTTGTGGATGTGGTCGATAGGGTCGATAGGGTCGATTGATGCTTTTTGTGGACACATGACCCAAGGCTGGGCTGTCATATCCGGCGTGTTCATGCTTTGTCCATGCATTATTTGGCAAACGATGCATCGCAACAATTAGACATGTTTTTCTTCATGAAAAAACAAACATGCCCACCATGGATATCCCTATCATTTGATCCATGTCATCCAAATCTCAAGAGAAAGATGGCAGGCCCACCTCATTTATAAGTCGGAGACAGTTCCATGGCGATCAGCAAAGTACGTTTTATCAATGCACTCACAGACTTAGATGGTTTTATTGCAGCAGCCTTGGTCGATTCCACCAGCGGCATGATGTTTGAATCCATGGTGACGGGTAGTTTTCCGATTGAAGCCGCTGCGGCCGCCAATACCCAAGTGGTTCAAGCCAAACTGAAGGCTATGAAGGCAGTGGGTATTGGTGATGATCATATCGAAGATATTCTCATCACCTTGGGTGCGCAGTATCACTTGATTCGCCCCTTGAACATCAATGATGAGATTTTTATCTATCTCGCCATCGACCGCAATCACGGCAATCTGGCCATGGCTCGCATGGAGCTGAAGAAGCTGAGCAACAGCATCACCAAGCTCTGATCAAAGCCCGAAGCGCCCGCCATGAAAAATCAGCGGATGCGCTTCCTTGTGGCTGTGGCAGTGCAGCACTTCAAGAACATAAAGCAAATGGTCGCCGGTGGGATGACGGGTGTGCTGACGGCACTCGAACACCGCCGCGCAATCAAGCAATAGCGGCACCCCGCCTTGACCGGGGTGCCAAGCCAGATCGGCAAAGCGGTCCACGCCCCGGGTGGCAAACAGCTCGGCCAAGGGGCGCTGGGCAGCGCTCAAGATATGAACGGCGTGGTGGCTGGCGGCGTTGAAAGCGGCCAAATTGCTGGAGCGGTTATCTAGGCTCCAAAGCACCAACGGCGGCTCCAGCGAGACCGAGGCAAACGAATTGATCGTCAACCCAAGAGGGTGGCCGTCCTCGCCCCGGGCCGTAACGATGGCCACGCCGGTGGCGAATTGGCCCAAAGCGGTGCGCAAGTGCTTCGTCGAGAAGGCGGCGGGCGGCGGGGGACTGGTCAAAGAAGCATCCATCCCTCGAATTGTCCCCGATGCGAGCACTGGGTCGGCTCCTAGAATCCCTTGATGCCCAGCCAAGCCCCCAACAACCGCACTGCTTCGGTCCCTTCGATCACGTCCACCACCCAAACCTGGACCGCCCTTTGGCGTCTGGGTGTCGTGACCCTCTTGGGCTTTGCATCCGGTCTACCGCTCGGGCTCACCGGCCAAGCGCTGCAAGCGTGGCTGTCGATGGACGGCATCGACTTGGCCACCATTGGTTTTTTGAGCTTGGTCGGCCTGCCCTACACCTTCAAGTTCTTGTGGGCACCGCTGATGGATCGCTTCGAGCCTTGGGGCTTGGAGCGCCTGCTCGGACGTCGGCGTGGCTGGCTGGTGCTGAGTCAACTCGCCTTGGCTGGCAGCTTTCTACTGCTGGCCCAAACCACCCCGAGCGCCGAGATTCGGCTCTTTTCGCTCTTGGCCTTGCTGGCGGCGTTTTTGTCGGCCTCGCAAGACGTGGTGATCGACGCTTACCGCACCGATGTGCTGCCCACGGTGGAGCGCGGCTTGGGGGCCTCGCTCAGCGTGCTGGGCTATCGGCTGGCGATGATCCTCTCGGGCGGCATCGTGCTGATCTGGACCGATCCATCGGCCGCCGGCACGCGCCACGGCTGGACGTGGCCGCAGGTCTATCAGTTGATGGCGCTACTGATGGTGGGTGCCGCCACGCTCTCGGCCTTGGCCTTGCCGCGCCTGCCGGAGCTGGATCGCACCAGCAGTGCCAACACCAAGTCAGGACAAGCCACCGGCCACGATCTGCTGGGCTTTTTGGCGGTGGCGGTGGCGGCGGCTTGCGGCGTGGCCCTGACGGATCGCTACGGCGTGAGCTTGGCCCAGATGCTACTCAGCCCTTTTTGGGATCTATCGACCACCGCCACCACCCACGCTACGCCCGGTTTGCTGAGCCCCTTGCAGCGCAAGTGGGTCGATCTGACCGCGCTGCTGCTGGGCATCGCCTTCACGCTACCGCTGGCGGCGTGGGCGGCGCGGGTGGTGCGTTTTGAGACGCTGCTGCGTGGGCTCGCCAACTACTTTGCCCAGCCGGGTGCGCGTGCTTTTCTGGCTTTCATCGTGCTCTACAAGCTGGGCGACGCCTTTGCTGGCGCGCTCATGACGCCCTTTTTGCTCAAGGTCATGGCCTTCGCCCCGGCGGAAGTCGGGGTGGTCAACAAGCTGATCGGTCTCTGGCTGACCATCGGCGGCGCGCTGCTGGGCGGCGCGCTGATGATGCGGCTCGGTTTATGGCGTGCGTTGCTGCTGTTTGGCATCTTTCAGATGCTCAGCAACTTGGGCTTTTGGTGGCTGGCCGTGGCGGGCAAAGGGGCGCTGCCGGGCTTGATGATTCCCGCTTTCGACTGGGGCTTGGTCGCCTTGGTGAAGGACACCCCGGTCGATGGCGGCTTGCTGGCCGTGATCGTGGTCGAGAACCTCTCGGGCGGCATGGGCACCGCCGCTTTCGTCGCTTTTCTGATGAGTCTCACCAGCCAGCGCTACACGGCCACCCAATACGCGCTGCTCTCAGCGTTTGCCTCGGTGGGCCGCGTGTGGGTGGGGCCGATGGCCGGCGTTTTGGCCGAATCCATCGGCTGGCCGTCGTTCTTCCTGCTCTCCACCGCCGCCGCCTTACCGGC
>NZ_JBYSVC010000052.1:0-16474 GCF_057922285.1 Leptothrix toolikensis (SeqCode) | reverse complement strand
GGCCCCACTTGGTCGCAATTGAGCAAGACTGAACAAGCCGTTTTACTGCCTTTGGCACCCCACTGGGCTCAGCTTGATGTGCCGCGCAAGCAAAAATGGCGTGATGTCGCAACACGCTTTCCACAAATGAGTGCTGAACAACAAGCGCGGGCCCGCGAGCGCATGTCCGACTGGTCCAGCATGAGCATTGATGAGCGCAGTGCGGCTCGACTACGATTTCAAGAGTCAAAACAGCTATCTCCCGATGAACGCGAAGCACGCTGGAAAGCCTACATGGCCCTACCAGAAGACCAACGTCGGGCCTTGGCCAGTAAACCCGCCGCCGTAGCGCGCCCCAGCTCATCGGCAGCGGCTCCGACCCTCAAGAGTCCAGCCAGCAGCACCTTGGCAACGGCTCAGCCCAAGTCCAATCTGACGCTCCCCCCTCCTGCGACCGCATCGGCGGTTTTGCATCCAGTCTCTCCCGGATCGGTGCAGGCGACGTCGGGCTTGAGTACACGGCCGATTACCAAGCGGCCTGAGCCACCACCCCACCAACAAGTGGGTCAACCCAAAATTACCGGCGCAGCCTCAGCCGGGAGCACATCGGTACGATGATCTCCACCCCCCACACCTCACCGGGCTTGGGTCGCCGCGCCCTCTGTGCGCTTTACGAAACCGTCTTGGTCGCTGGCGTGGTTCTTTGCGCCAGCTTGGTCTACGGCGTAGTGACCGATCAGCGCCACGCTTTGCAGGGCCGGGGCCCCTTGCAAATGGTGATCAGCGTGGTGGTGGCGGCTTATTTCATCGGCTTTTGGTCAAGTCAGCGGGGCCAAACCTTGGCCATGAAAACGTGGCATGTGCGGGTCGTGACGCACGAAGGCAAGCGTTTGAATCGCCTTCAAGCCGCTCAACGCTTCGTCTCCAGCCTGATCTGGCTGGTGCCTGGGGTGGTGGTGATGGGATTCGGCGACAGCCCTGCCACAACGCCTGCACGACTTGGACTTACTTTTGGTTTGAGCATCTTGCTGTACGCCGGACTGGCCCGATGCCTGCCAGATCGACAGTTCTTGCACGATGTGCTGTGCCACACCCGTCTGGTCCGGACGCCCACATGACGGCACCACACCCACCGCACCAAAAAGGCCAGTACAGCGGCTTGGATCGTGTGGTTCGAGCGGCGAAGCACTCTTGGGCGGGCTGGGGCCGGGCTTACCGGGATGAAAGTGCCTTCCGCCAAGAAGTGTGGCTGGCGGTGGTTTTGATCCCCTTGGCCTTTGCGCTCGGCCGGACTTGGCAAGACGTGGCGCTGCTGGCCGGCAGCGTGGTGCTGGTCTTGATCACTGAACTGCTCAACTCTGCCGTCGAAGCTGCGGTGGACCGCGTCTCGCTAGAGTGGCACGACCTGACCAAGAAGGCCAAGGACATCGGCAGCGCAGCCGTTTTGCTGGCGTTGCTGCTATGCCTTGGCATCTGGGCAGCGGCCCTATGGAGCCGCTTTTTCACCCACTGAGGTCTTAGACCGCTTGTTCGTCGGTTTCGCCGGTACGAATACGCACCACTTGCTCGACGCTGGTGACAAAAATCTTACCGTCACCGATCTTGCCGGTCTTGGCCGCCTTGACGATGGCTTCCAAGCAACGGTCCACATCGACCGTCTTGACCACCACTTCGATCTTCACCTTGGGCAGAAAGTCCACCACGTATTCGGCCCCGCGATAGAGCTCGGTATGGCCCTTTTGGCGACCAAAACCCTTGACTTCCGTCACGGTCAAGCCCGTGACGCCGACATCGGCAAGCGCCTCACGCACTTCTTCGAGCTTGAACGGTTTGATGATGGCAGTGATTTGCTTCATGGCAATTGCTCCAGATGGGGTTATTTGAGGGCCTTGTAACGCACACGCTTGGGCCGCGCGCCTTCTTCACCCAAACGCTTCTTCTTGTCGGCCTCGTACTCTTGATAGTTGCCTTGATAGAAGAACCATTGCGACTCGCCTTCGGAGGCCAAGATATGCGTGCAGATGCGGTCCAAGAACCAGCGATCATGGCTGATCACCATCGCTGAGCCGGCAAATTCAAGCAAGGCATCTTCCAGCGCACGCAAGGTTTCGACGTCCAAGTCATTGGACGGCTCATCGAGCATCAACACATTGCCCCCCGTGGCCAAGGTCTTGGCCAAGTGGAGTCGGCCACGTTCACCGCCTGAAAGGTTCTTGACCAGTTTTTGCTGATCATTGCCTTTGAAGTTAAACCGTCCGATGTAGGCACGGCTGGGCATGACGAACTTACCCACGACCAAGTTATCCAGACCGCCCGAGAGGTCTTCCCAGACCGTCTTGTCGCCATCCAAATCCTCGCGACTCTGATCCACAAACGCCATCTTGACGGTTGGGCCCACCTTCACGTCACCTGTGTCGGGCTGTTCCTTGCCAGAAATCATGCGAAACAGGGTGGATTTACCCGCACCGTTCGGACCAATGACTCCCACGATGGCCCCTGCGGGCACCTTGAAGCTCAGATTGTCGATCAACACCCGATCCCCAAAGCTCTTCGAGACGTTGGTGAATTCGATCACCTCGTTGCCCAAGCGATCCGCCACCGGGATAAAGATTTCGTTGGTCTCGTTGCGCTTTTGGTAATCGACGTCGCTCAGCTCTTCAAAGCGTGCCATCCGCGCCTTGCTCTTGGCTTGGCGGCCCTTCGGATTAGAGCGCACCCACTCCAACTCCTTCTTCATGGCCTTGGTGCGTGCATCTTCCGTGCGCTGTTCTTGCTCTAGACGCGCTTCCTTTTGGTCCAACCAAGTGGAATAGTTGCCTTGGTAAGGAATGCCACGACCCCGGTCGAGCTCCAAGATCCACTCAGCGGCGTTATCAAGGAAGTAGCGATCATGGGTGATGGCCACCACGGTGCCGGGGAAGCGACTCAGAAACTGCTCCAGCCAATCGACTGACTCAGCATCCAAGTGGTTGGTTGGCTCGTCGAGCAGCAGCATGTCGGGCTTGGACAGCAGCAAACGGCACAGTGCAACACGGCGCTTTTCGCCCCCAGAGAGCTTGCCAATGACGGCGTCCCACGGTGCTAAGCGCAGCGCATCAGCGGCAATTTCAAGTTGCAGCTCAATGTTCTCGCTGCCAGCAGCGGCAATGATGGCTTCCAAATTGGCTTGCTCGGCGGCCAGCTGGTCGAAGTCAGCATCCGGCTCAGCGTAAGCCGCATAGACCGCTTCAAGACGTTGCTTGGCAACGATCACCCCGCCGATACCTTCTTCGACCGCTTCCCGCACGGTGGCGTTGGGGTCAAGCTGGGGCTCCTGCGGCAGGTAGCCGATGCGTAGATCAGGCATCGGCGTGGCTTCGCCCTCGATATCCTTGTCGAGACCGGCCATGATCTTGAGCAATGTGGACTTACCGGAGCCGTTGGTGCCCAGCACGCCGATCTTGGCGCCCGGGAAGAAAGACAGCGAAATGTCCTTCAGGATCTGCCGCTTCGGCGGCACGATCTTGCCGACGCGGTTCATGGTGAAAACGTATTGGGCCATGGCCGATGCAAACGGAGAGTGAGAGAAGTGGGCTGCATTGGTCCTAGGCCGTGCTGAAAAGCACGTTTAAAACCGCAGAGATCCGCCATTATCCCCAAGATGCCCACGCTGAACGACGAACGTGAAGCATGAACCGACAGCCGGTTAGCCCCCCATCGGCGATCTTGATCTCAGCCCTTAGCATTGCGCAAAGCAATTCTTGGTGGCTTGTCATGACCCTACGCTCTCTCTCACGTCGTCGCTGCACCCGCAGCTTGTTTCAAGCTCAAGGCTTTACCTTGATCGAATTGATGATCGTGGTGCTGATCGTGGGCATCTTGGCCGCGTTTGCCATCCCGTCTTACAACGACTATTTGCGTCGCGGCGAAGTCACGGAAGCCTTCACTTTCTTGACCAATTCCCGCATGACCTTGGAGCAGTACTACCAAGACAACCGCAATTACGGTGCAGGCGTGTGTGCGGGCGGCGCGATTCCCACCAATCCCAGTGGCACCAAATATTTCGACTTCGGCTGCACCACCACCAACTCGAACCAAGGCTATGTGATGACAGCCACCGGCCGAGCAGGCACTGGCACGGTGGGTTATGCCTACAGCGTCGATGAAGGCAACAACAAAATCACCATCAGCTTCAAGGGTGCCGGCGTGAACAAGCCGTGCTGGATGGCCAAGGGCGGCGAGTGCTGAGACCCATCATGAAGCAGACCCTTCGTCGCGGCTTCACGATCATCGAACTGATGGTCTCCATCGCCATCGTGGCTTTGGTGATGTTCGCTGCCATGCCCAGCATGGCGGTTTGGTTACGCAACACCCAAGTGCGCACGGCGGCTGAATCCCTGCAAGCAGGCCTTCAACAAGCGCGGGCAGAAGCGGTTCGACGCAATACCCCCGTCACGTTTTCACTGGTTTCCAACAACCAGCCGGGCGTGCTGGATAACGGCTGCGGCCTCTCCTCTCTCTCCGCCTCATGGGTCGTGAGTGTCAGCAACAACCCCGCCGGGGGTTGCGGCCAGCCGCCCAGCGCCAGCATCGAACCCAGAATCATCGCCAAATACGCGCGCGGCGATGGTGCCCCCAATGTCACCGTGACGGTCTACCAAGAAGACTGCGCAACGGTCGCCAACCAGACCCAAACCCGCTTCAATGGCTTCGGGCGCATCGACAACGCTGAACCCATCCGTTGCCTGCTGGTGGATCACGACTCGGGCCTAGAGGTACGCAAGTTGCGACTCGTCATCGGTACAGGTGGCAGCGTGCGCATGTGCGACCCCGCCGTCACCAGTGACAGCGATCCGCGCAAGTGCTACTGACTGGGCCACTGAGGACGACCATGCCAACCCCTCTTTCTCTTCGCGCTCGCCGCCTGCCCCCTCGCCCCGCTTCTCAGCAGCGGGGTGTGGTGTTGATCGAAGCCCTGATCGCCATTCTGATTTTCACCATCGCTGTGCTGGGTTTGGTGGGCTTGCAGGTCTCGATGAGCCGGGCGCAATCCAGCGCCAAATACCGCATTGATGCCTCCAATCTGGCCTCGGATTTGGTGGGGACCATTTGGGCGGATGCCAACAAGCGCAATTTGTACGACACCGCTGGCTGCCCGGGGCATCCCCCTTGCCTAGCGTGGGAAAACCGACTCAAAGCCACCTTGCCCAGCGCGAGTTACGACATCGTGTTCGATGCAGCCACGGATGATTTCAACATCACGCTGCGCTGGAGCGTTCCCAACGAGGGTCAGCACCAGTTCGTCACCTCGACCACGATCAGTTCCAACAACCCCTGACGGAGTCTTCCGCATGCATCGGTACCGCCTGTTAAGCAAGGCACCGCAGCGTCCGTTGCGGCTTATCCAAGGCTTCAGCCTGATCGAATTGATGGTCGGCATGGCTTTGGGCTTGCTCACTGTTTTGATCATCGCCCAAGTCGCGTTGGTCTACGAAGGTCAAAAACGCACCACCACGTCGGGCTCCGACGCTCAAGTCAGCGGTGCCTTGGCACTCCAGACCTTGCAGCGTGAACTCCAAATGAGCGGCTACGGCCTGACCAGTGGGGGTACGCGCGGTTGTAGCGAGATCCGGGGCCGACGCAACGGTGTGGACTACGTCCATCCCATGGCCCCCGTGGTGATCACCGATGGGGCCAATGGTCAGCCCGACAGCATCCACATCCTGAGCAGCTCCGGGGCCAGCTTGTCTTTGCCGGTACGGGTCTTTGGGGACCATCGCCGCGACGACACCAGTTTTCGTATCGACCAGAACACCGGCTTAGGCACACGCCAAGGCGATCTGATGCTGGCGATCCCTACCGTCGATACCACCACCACCCAAACCCAGCCGGCGTGGTGTAGCTTGTTCACGGTCAGCAAAGATCCCACCAACAGCGTCATTGAGCACAAAGCCGACACCGCTTGGCCTTGGAACCAAGACCCGATCAGCACCGTCTTTCCGGGCACGGCCAATGCCGACATCAGTTACGCCGCTGGGAGCCACTTGGTCAATTTGGGGGTCTTGATCGATCATCTTTACGATGTGCGCGACGCCGTGAACACCTCAGCCGTGCGCTCGTTGCGCCTGCAAACGTTTGACTCCACCACCGGCAACACCACCGCCACCGATCTATTCGCCAACATCGTCAATCTGCAAGCGGTGTATGGGCGAGACACCAACGCTGATCTGCAAGCCGATGTCTGGAGCGCCGTCGCACCCGCCAACGCCACCGAGTGGGCCCAAGTGATCGCCATTCGTATCGCCTTGGCCGCACGCAGCGATCAGCCCGAGAAAAACATCGTCACGCAAGTCGCCCCGACTTGGCATCCCGATGGGATCAATCCCGTCGAACTACGGGTCGATAACACCCCCGACTGGCAACGCTTCCGCTACAAAATTTTCGAAGTGGTCGTGCCCTTGCGCAACATGCTTTGGCAGTCATGACCCGGGAGCCCTCCATGCAACCACGTGTTTTTTCCACCCGCCAGCGGGGCATGACCCTGATCTTCGCCCTGATCACCATGCTGGCTTTATCCATGGCCGCCGTGGCTTTGGTGCGCAGCGTCGATACAGGGGCCGGCATTTTGGGCAACCTCAGTTTCAAACGCGACACGGTGTTGGCAGCGGACACCGCCATGCGCAGTGGCATCGCTTGGGTGGCGGGGCGTTCAGGCTTGGTGGATTTGCAAACCGATCAACCGGGCGGCTATTTCGCCAGCTACTTTGACCGCTTTGACCCCGTTGGGCACAGCACCGACCCCAAACGCACTGCGGTTGATTGGGACGCTGATAACTGTGCAGCGGCCAAAACCAATGGCGTGGCCGTTGCGGCCTGCATCACGCCCTCTGACGTCATCAGCTTACGCGGTGGCGCGATCAAAGCCCGCTATGTGGTGGAGCGGCTGTGCGACAAGCCCGGCAACATGCTCACCACACCCATGCTCTGCACCAAGCCGATGGTCAATGTCGTCCACAGCATGGTCAAGGGCGAGATCAGCTATCAATCGGCCCCGCCCCCTGGCACCCCCGCCTTGCAGCAGTTTTTCCGTGTCACGGTGCGCACCCAAGGGGCGCGCAACTCGACCAGTTTTACCGAAACCATCGTGCATTTCTGAGCACGTCTGAGCACGTATCGGAGAACCCATCATCATGACCCCCCTTCGCCCCCCCTCCAAGGTCGGAGCCACCCTCGCCGTGATGCTCGGTCTGCTGGTTGGCAGCCCCAGACTCATGGCCGCCAACGCCGATGTGGCCGCCGTACCGATCACCGCCTTGCAGGGCCTGACCAAGCCCAACATCATGTTCATCCTTGACTCATCGGGCTCGATGGGTTCGGACTTCATGCCGGATGACGTTAAGCAAGGTACTTGCACCGCCGCAGCCAACAACAAAAGCAGCTACATTTTTTGCTCTTCCCAGTGCAATGGGGTCGCCTTCAATCCCTCGGTCACGTATCTGCCACCGATCAAGGCAGACGGCACCACCTACCCCAACGTGAGCTTCACGGCAGCACCCAGCGATGGCTACATGGGTGGCGGCGGTACCAACCTAAGCAGCAATCTTTACTTCGATTACAAAGGTACCCAGACACCACTGAGTTGGTCGTACGGTGCGACCGGCACCTTGGACACCACCACGGCCTTCGCCAAGGAGTGCAACGCTGCCGTGACCGCCAACAACCCGGCGTTCACCCCAGTCAACCTCAGCACGGTCAGCGCAGCGGTGCAGCAGAACTACGCCAATTGGTACAGCTACTACCGCACCCGCATCTTGATGATGCGCAGCTCAGCCGGGCGCGTCTTTCAGTCGCTGGGGGCGGATGCGCGCATCGGCTTTACGATCATCAGCGACACGGGTGTGACGGGGAATCAATTCCTGGACGTGAAGGATTTCGATCTCCCGCAAAAGACCAGCTTCTTCAATCTGCTCTACAGCATCAACCCCGGCAATTCCACCCCCTTGCGTGGAGCGCTCTCCAAAGTCGGGCGCTACTACGCCAAAAAGGTGCCCGGACAAACCTATGACCCGATTCAGTACTCCTGTCAGCGCAACTTCGCCCTGCTGACCACCGACGGCTACTGGAACAGCAACAACGAATCGGCCAACTACGGCCCCCTCCAGCTCACCAACGTCCAAGTCGGTAATCAAGATGGGGCCGAAGCGCGCCCGATGCTAGATGCCACCAATACGGCCAACACCCTGGCTGACGTGGCCGAGTACTACTGGGCCACCGATTTGCGCCCCGACTTGGCCAACACCGTGCCCCCGACAGCCGACGACCCGGCCATCCACCAGCATATGAACACCTTCACGCTGGGCATGGGGGTGCGCGGTCCCTTGGCGTATGACCCCAACTACCTCACCCAGACCAGCGGCGATTACGTTAGCCTGAAAAGTGGGGCCAAAAACTGGTCAGTGCCGAGCGGCAACGCCACCAACATCGACGACCTCTGGCACGCAGCGGTCAATGGTCGGGGGCAGTATTTTTCAGCCGGTGATCCGACCTCCTTGGCCAACTCGCTCAGCACGACCATCCGAGGCATGATGGCCATGACGGGTACGGGTGCGGGGGCCTCAAGCAGCTCACTGGCCCCCGTAGCTGGCGATGATTGGCTGTTTGTCGGGGGCTACACTTCGATCGACTGGGTGGGCGATGTGCGAGCATTCAAGTTCACCATCGACCCCATCACCGGCAGCGTGACCCCGCCCGCCAACACCACAGCGGGCAATGAACTCTGGAGTGCCGCCAAGGTGCTCAATGCCCGCACCACCCCTCGGCGGATTCTGTTCAACAACGCAGGCACGCTGGCAGACTTCACGTACACCAATCTGTCGGCAGCGGGCCGTCAGGTGCCCTTCGACACCCCCTGCACGAAACCCACGCCCTTGAGCCAATGTGGCGGCCTCAGCGCCAATGCGTTGCTCAAAGCCACGGGGGACAATTTGGTCAAGTACTTGGCCGGTGACACCACGTTCTACCTCAACAACGCAACGACCGATAACCGGGTGTTCCGGACGCGCAAATCGTTGTTGGGCGACATCATCAACGGCTCACCCTCCTTTGCCGGCAAACCACCTTTCCTGTACGCCGATGGGGGCTACGCAGCATTCGTGGCCGCCAAGGCCAACCGTGTGAAAGCGGTGTATGCAGCGGCCAACGACGGCATGGTCCATGCCTTCAAGGTGGACGCCGTGGCCAACGGCGGTGGGGAAGAGCTTTGGGCGTTTGTGCCTACCGCCGCGATGCCCGAGATGTGGCGCTTGGCCGATGCCAACTACGGCTCGAACCACCGCTACTTTGTCGATGCCTCGCCGGTGGTGGCCGACATCTTTGATGGCACCAAGTGGCGCACCATCTTGGTGGGCGGTCAGGGTGGCGGCGGGCGCAGCTACTACGCGCTGGATATCACTGACCCACTCAGCCCCTTGGTCATGTGGGAGTTCACCGATGCCAACTTGGGCCTGACCTTCGGCAACCCGGTCGTGACCAAAAACATGGCAGGCGCGTGGATTGTCGGCTTCACCTCGGGGATCAACAACGTCGCCCCAGGCGATGGCGTGGGTCGGCTCTACGTGGTCGATGCGGCCACAGGTCAACCCATCACCACCTTGGCGACGCTGGATGCCAACAACGCCCCGGTCGGCAATGTCACCACGCCCAACAACCTGAGCAAGATCAACGGCTGGACGGTATCGGCCACCAACAACACCGCCATGCGGTTCTACGGCGGTGACATGCTGGGCAACATCTGGCGCTTCGACTTTGATGGCCGCACCCCCCCACCCGGCAAGGAAGCCATCTTGATCGGCACAGCCACCAATGCCGCCGGTGTCGCACAACCCATCACCACCAAGCCCGTGCTCACGGACTACACGGTCAAGGGCGCGACCTATGCCATCGTCTCCTTCGGGACCGGACGGATGCTGGGGGTGAGCGACGTGATCGACACCTCGGTGCAATCGGTTTACACCATCAAGGATTCGCTGGACTTCCAAGGTCTTGGGCCCCTGCGCGGCACCTATGCCAATCTGGTACCGCAAGCCTTGGGCACCAATCGCATGATCACCACCCCGATCGGCGTGGATTGGAGCATGAACAACGGCTGGTACGTGGACCTCAACCAAAGTGTGGGTGAACGCATCGTGGTGGCGGGCACAGCCCTTGGCAACGGCACCCTGACCTACGCCAGCATGCTGCCCTCAGGCGATGCCTGCTCACCCTCGGGCACCTCGTGGCTGTACACCTTCAACGTCGGTGACGGCAAAGTGGTCACGGCCACCCCCTATACCGGCTTGATCACCGGCTTGGGCATCTTGGTGGATCTGACCGGCAAAACCCAGCTGATGGTGACCGAGAGCAGCGGCAATATCGGCAATGCCACCCGGCCACCCGATCCAGCCACCCCGCCTCCAGGCACCCTCAAGCGCGCATCGTGGCGAGAGCTGATGGAATAATCAGGCCGCTCCAAGCCAAGAAGGCACTGCTGGTCAGTGCCTTCTTGGTTTTGGTCGCCCACATGGCCTTGGTGGTACCGCTCCAAGGTGTGGATCACGGCCCAGCAACGGCGCGCCGTGTGGTCATTCCTACGCAGGTTCGACAACTCACCGCCACAGCTCGACCGACGCAGCAGACGGTCTCCCCGCCTGAAGCCAAGGTGGAGCCCTTTGTGCCCACCGAAGCCGCAGCTCAAACCGATAGCGATGATCGCTACTGGCCACGCAGCGCCCTGAGCGTGCCGCCCCAAGCGCGTGAACGTGTCGAGCTGATGGTGCCAGAGGGCTTACCGGCCGGGCTCTATCGAGGCGAGCTGACGCTGTTCATCGACGAGGATGGGCAAGTGCAGCGGGTACGCATCGATAACGGCAACTTGCCCGATTGGTTGCACGACATGGTGCGACAGAACTTTCTGAGCACCCGCTTTCAGGCCGGTGAGCGTGCCGGTCAAGCCGTGCGCTCACGCCTGCGCATCGAGGTCGAATTCGAGAGCATGGCCTTGAGCGATGTGCTGCCGCCCCTAGCGGAACAAGCTGCACCCGGGCCTAAACATCAGCCAGTACCCTGAGGTGAGCGGCCACGCTGCGGGCCAGTGAGCTCAAGTTGTAGCCGCCTTCCAAGCACGACACGATCCGACCTTGGGCATGACGCTCGGCCACATCCATGATCTTGCGGGTGATCCAAGCGTAGTCGGCCTCCACCAGACCAAGTTGCCCCAACTCATCCTCACGGTGTGCATCGAAACCCGCCGAGATAAAGATCATCTGCGGCGCAAAGTCATGCAGACGCGGCAACCAATTGGCCTCAATCAACTCACGCAAAACCGGCCCGCGCGTGTAGGCGGGAATGGCGAGATTGAGCATGTTGTCGCCCATCGGCACGCCACCGCTGAACGGATAAATCTGATCTTGGAAAAAGCTCACCATCAAGATGCGATCGTCTCCGGCGACGATATCTTCGGTCCCGTTGCCGTGATGCACGTCAAAGTCGATGATCGCCACGCGCTCTAGCCCGCGCACATTGACGGCATGACGCGCCGCAATGGCGACGTTGTTCAAGAAGCAAAACCCCATCGACTCAGCGCGCGTGGCGTGATGCCCTGGGGGCCGTGTCGCACAAAAAGCGTTCTCCGCCTGACCATCAATCACCGCGTCGGTCGCAGCCACCGCCAAGCCGGCTGAACGCAGCATGGCTTGGCGCGTACCGGGCCCGACCACCGTGTCCGGGTCAAGATGACGCGGTTCACCCGAGGCGATCACCTGCTGCAAGACTTCGTCAAGTTCTAGCAAATACCCTTCGCTGTGCGCCAAGGTCAGATCCTTGTGATCGGCCAACGGGCCATCAGCGCGCAGCAAGGCGATGTCGAGGCCCGTGGCCAGCAAATGATCCTCAATGGCGCCAAGCCGCTGGGGACATTCGGGGTGACCGGGCCCCATGTCGTGGCCGAAACAGTCGGGATGGGCGTAGTAAAAAGTGCTCATGCTCTAAATTCCGCTATGGTGCGCGACATGAATTTGACGTCTTTGCATGCCGTTGCGCATGACGGGGCTGCGCTGCACGCCCCCTTGATCAAGCTGGTCGATCAGGTTAGCACGGTCGTGGTGGGCAAACGCCCGCAGATCGAGACCTGTGTCGCCTGTCTCTTGGCCGGTGGTCATCTGCTGATTGAGGACCTGCCCGGCGTGGGTAAAACCACTTTGGCGCAGAGCTTGGCCCTCTCCCTCGGGCTGGCATTCAAGCGGGTGCAGTTCACCGCTGACATGATGCCCAGCGACTTGATCGGCGTGAGCATCTACGAGCGCAGCAGCGAACAGTTCACCTTCCATCCGGGTCCGGTTTTCAGCCAAGTGCTGTTGGCCGATGAAATCAATCGGGCCGGCGCACGCACCCAAAGTGCGCTGCTTGAAGCCATGGAAGAGCAGCAAGTCAGCCTTGAAGGTCAGACCCACGCCCTGCCAGAACCGTTCTTTGTCATCGCCACCCAGAACCCCTGCGACCAACTTGGCACCCATCCGCTGCCCGAGAGTCAACTGGATCGATTTCTGGTGCGGCTCAGTTTGGGCTATCCCGACCCCAAGGCCGAATTCGCCTTGCTGAGTGGCCGAGACCGGCGCGAACTGCTGCATGAGCTGCGCCCCGTGATGAGTCCGGCGACGTTTCTGGCCGCTCGCCATGCCGCCCTGCAACTGCACGCCGCCCCCGCCTTGCTCAACTATGTGCTGGCGCTGCTCAACGAAAGCCGCAATGGCCCTTGGTTTCAGCAAGGGCTCTCGCCCCGCGCGGGGTTGGCGCTACTACGCACCGCTCGGGCCCATGCTTACTTGCAGGGCCGCAGCTATGTGAGCCCAGAAGATGTCCAAGCCATGGCCGCGCCTGTGCTGGCTCACCGCCTGATCCCTGTGATTGGCTCTGGGCGGGATGCGGCCGGGCAGTTGCAGGCCATGATCGAAGCCATGGGTCTGGTTTGAAGGGCCATCATGGAGCGACACCCTTGGCAAAAGTTGGAGCGCTGGTGGCTGAGTCGTCATGCGCCGCAACGCAGCCTAGAACTGCGCCAACGCAACGTCTACACCCTGCCCACCGCAGCGGGGCTGATGTTCACGGCGCTGTTGCTGGTTTTGCTGGTGGCTTCGGTGAACTACCAGCTCAGCTTGGGCTATGGCTTGACTTTTTTGTTGATGGGCAGTGCGTTGGTGTCGATGCTCATGACCGAGCGCCAACTGGCCGGACTTCATTTCTCGATGCATCAAGCTCCCGCCGGCTACGGCGGCAGCCTTATTCCGGTCGTGGTTGAACTGCGCGAAACGGCAGGGCGCATGCATCGCTCGGTGGGCCTGCGTTTCGAGACCCAACCCGATGAAATCTGGGTGGATCTGGCTCCTCACACCACCTTGAAGGTGAAGCTTGCGCTACCCGCCCCACGGCGGGGTATCCAGCTCCTGCCCACGCTGCGCATCGAATCCCGCTACCCCTACGGCCTGCTGCGCGCTTGGTCGGTCTGGCGACCGCTGACCCCGCTGATCGTTTGGCCCGCCCCGGAACAACCCCCGCCACCTTGGCCCACCCGCATGGCGCAAACACCGCCCACCACGCCCCGCCAGCACGCTACGCCTCAGTCAGACATGGCATCACACGATCTGCTGCGGCCTTATCGACACGGTGATGCACCACGCAGTCTGGCTTGGAAAGCCACCGCGCGCTCCTTGGCCCAAGGCGGCCTGCCGCTGAGCCGAGAGGCCCCACCACACGCACCCACGCCCCATGTGCCTGAGCAGCCGGCGATCTTCGACTGGGCAGACACCGTCGATCTCAAAGATCCGGAAGCGCGCCTGCAACGCCTGTGCGCTTGGATCGAGCAAGCGCATGCCAACGCCACCACCCACTACGGACTCTCGCTACCCGGTCAAGCCCCTTTGCCAGCCGCCGGGGGTGCTGAACACCATCGCCGCTGTCTCGATGCTTTGGCCCGCATGCCATGAAAAACTGCAGCCGTGAAAGCCGCGACAGCCTGCTGCTGGTCGGTGTATTGGCTTGGACGATGGCCCCGCAATTTGGCACCGTACCGCTGTGGTGCAGCCTTTTTGCCGTCACCGCCTTGGTCTGGCGCGCTGTGTTGAGCTGGTGTGGCAGTGGGATGCCACCCCGGCTCGTGCTGATGCTGGCCTTGCCGCTGGCCGTGGGTTTGAGCCTTTGGAGTCACGGCCACTTGCTGGGCAAAGAAACCGGCCTGAGCTTGCTGGTGTCACTCACGGCGCTCAAGACCCTGGAAATGCGCACCCAACGTGATCGCTTTGTGGTCTGTTTTTTGGGCATGCTGCTGATCATGGCGGGTTTCTTGCGCTCGCAAAGCGTGCTCCAAGGGGCCGCCATGCTAGTGTCGGTCACGGGTTTACTCACCTGCTTGATGCTGGAGCAGCGCCCCAACGGGCGGCCGAACTTGTTCGAAACTGCGCGCTTGGCCCTGATGCCCGCGCTGCTCGGCGCACCCATCGTGCTGGTGCTTTTTCTCTTTTTCCCGCGTTTACCGCCGCTGTGGGGGCTGCCGGATGATGCTGCGGCCCACACAGGTCTATCGGACCAGCTCGAACTGGGGCAGATCGCCGATGCCGCGCTCGATGACAGCTTGGCCATGCAGGTGCGCTTCGAAGGCACGCCGCCGCCGCCTCAAGAACGCTACTTCCGCGCTCAAGTGCTCTCGGTTCACGAAGGTCAGCGTTGGCTGGCACCCGCCTTGGCACTGACCACGCCGGCACCGCACTTCGAAGAAGACACCGCCGCACCCGTGCGCGAGATGCGCTACAGCATGACGGTCGAGCCGCTGCAACTGCGCACCCTGCCGCTGCTGGAGCACACCCTGGCGATGCCACAGATCGAAGGCTGGGCGGGCGTTGATCTGGTTCGCCACAAGGACATGCACTGGCAAAGCTTGGAGCCACTCACCCAGCGCATGCAAATCAGTGCCGTCGCCGTGGGCGGTGGTCGCATCCCGACCGAACTCAGCCCCTTCCCAGTCGCTGAGTTGGCCCTGCCTGAAGGCCTGCACCCGCGCACACGGGCTTGGGCACAGGCCTTGCGCCACAGCCTGAGCGTCGATCAAATCCACGCTGATGTGCTGGCTGAGCGGCTGCTGCAACACATCCACAACGCCGGCTTCAGCTACAGCCTGAGCCCCGGTGAGTCGCCCGAAGCTGATCCGGTCGATGCCTTCTGGCTCGATCATCGGCAGGGCTTTTGCGAGCACTTCGCCAGCACCTTTGTGGTGCTGATGCGTGCCATGGGTGTGCCCGCGCGCATCGTCACCGGCTACCAAGGCGGCTTGCTCAACCCGATCGACAAGGTGCTAGAGGTGCGCCAAAGCGACGCCCACGCTTGGGCCGAATACTGGCTACGCGGCCAAGGCTGGATCCGTATCGACCCCACCGCCGCCGTGGCCCCAGACCGGATCAACCTCGGCACCCATCTGGGCAACACAGGCAGCAACGGTTTGCGCAAGTTTCTGGGGCCTTGGGCACAACTCAGTCCCGGGGTCAGCGCCCAGTTGCAAGCCCTCTGGGGCAGCATCGACCACCGCTGGCGTCATTGGGTGGTGCAGTACAGCAGCACCGAACAATTCGATCTGCTCAAGACCCTGGGTTGGTCCGAGCCCGACTTTGACGACTTGGGCGAGATCTTGGAAGGCTTGACCGCTCTTGGTCTAGGCACGATGGCGGGTTGGACCTTGTGGCGGCGCTGGCAACAGCGCGGCGACCCATGGCTACGTGCTTGGGCGCAGATCCAAAGCACCCTGCGCCGTCAAGGCTGGAGCGTACAAGCGCATCACAGCCCGGCGACCGTGGCGCAGCAGCAGTCCATGCCCATGCCGACAGCCTTGGCGCAGGCCTTGAACGCGCTCGATGCTTGGCGCTACGCCGCGCCCGAACGACGGCCCCCGCTAAGAAGCGTGATGCGCACATTGCAGCAGACGCTGCGTGATGCAGCCAAACAACATGATGTGTAAGTGTGAAGCGCAACGATAGGCCGGATTCTGTGCATCGCCGCTCGTGAGAGCAGCGAAGTGACTGCCATTCATCTGGGCCGGGAGTCGCCTACCCGGCTCGGTGCCACCTACCCGCCAGCTTGCGCGAGCAACGCATCGGGGTCGTGCGTTAGTTAACGCCACGACCCCGGCGCTGGCCTATTTGGTGTTGCTGCACGTAGAGATTGCCGCGTTTCACCCGGACTTAACCGGCTCGTCTCTGTGGCTCTGATCCTCACCTCACGGTGGAGAGGCGTTACCTCCTACGCCGCTTTATGCAGTCCGGACCTTCCTCCAGTGCGACCTTTCGATCCTTGCACCAGCGGCAGTCTGTCGCGCTTCACGGCGCGGATTGTCCCACGAACCGAGCACCCACCCCTAGAATGGCTCGCTTTCATTCCCCTAGAAGACGCAGGAGCAGCTGATGCGTATCGACCGACTGGCACTGCACCACTTTCGCAACAT
>NZ_JBYSVC010000051.1:0-16687 GCF_057922285.1 Leptothrix toolikensis (SeqCode) | reverse complement strand
TGGGATGCAGCAATGTCCTGATCCCCAACCCGCGCGACATCCCCGGCTTGGTCAAGACGCTCAGCAAGCACCGCATCAACATGTTCCCGGCCGTGAACACCCTGTTCAATGCGTTGGTGAACCACCCTGACTTCGCCAAGCTCGATTTTTCGGGCCTGAAGGTCTGCTTTGGTGGCGGCATGTCGGTACAAAAAGCCACCGCCGACCAATGGTTCAAGCTCACCGGCTGCCCGATCGTTGAAGGCTACGGTCTGTCCGAGACGTCACCCGTGGCCACCGCCAACCGGCTCGACATCTCGGAATACTCCGGCACCATTGGCGTGCCCATCTCCAGCACCGAGGTGGTCTTGCGTGACGACGGCGGCAACGATGTCGCCCTGGGTCAACCGGGCGAAATCTGCATCCGAGGCCCGCAAGTCATGGCGGGCTACTGGAACCGCGACGATGAAACGGCCCATGTCATGTCACCGGACGGCTACTTCAAGTCCGGCGACATCGGCGTGATGGACGAGAACGGCTATGTGCGCATCGTGGACCGCAAGAAGGACATGATTCTGGTCTCAGGCTTCAACGTCTACCCGAACGAGATCGAGCAAGTCGTCAACCTGCACCCCGGCGTCTTGGAATGCGCCGTGGTCGGCGTCCCCGACGAACACTCCGGCGAAGCCGTCCGCTTGGTGGTCGTCAAACGCGACCCAAGCCTCACTGCCGAAGCCTTGGCGGCCTACTGCAAAGAGAACTTCACCGCCTACAAACGCCCCCGCAAGATCGAATTCCGCGACGCCCTGCCCAAGAGCAACGTCGGCAAGATCCTGCGCCGCGAACTGCGCTGAGCGCCGAGCCCTTCCACAACGTCAATACAACCCCGCTTCCCCTTGCGGGCGGGTTTTGAAGCGTTTGTGGACCCAGAGGTATTGGCTGGGGTTGAGGAGGATCTGGGCTTCGATCCAAGCGTTCATGCGGCGGGTGTCGGCTTCAGGGTCGTCGGTCGGGAAGTCGGCCCAGGGTTCCATGAACTGGACGCGGTAGCCTTGGCCGCCGGGCAGGATGTGGGCGATGACGGGTTGGACCACCATGTTCAAAGCCCGAGCCATGCGCGAAGGGGCCAAGAGCGTCGCCGCCGGCACGCCAAAGAAAGGCACGAAGGCGGCGTCACGCGCGCCGAAATCCATGTCGGGCAGGTTGAAAAAAGGCTTGCCTTGGCGGATGGCGCGCATCAAGCCGCGTGCGCCCTCGTTGCGGGCAAAGAGTTCCACCTTGTCAAAGCGCAGCCGCCCTTGCTTGACGGCGGCGTCAAAGACCGGGTTGCTTTGCGCTTGGTAGATCGAGCCAAAGCGCTTGTCTTGAAAGATCTGCGCTGCCGAGCCCGCCACGTCCAAGGCCAGAAAATGCGGCACCAGCCACATCACCGGGCGCTCGCTGCGCGCGGCCAAACCGACATCGCCCTCAACGTGGATCAGGCGCTGCAAGCGCTGCACCGGCGCAAACCACAGCAAGCCGCGCTCCAAGATGCTGCGCCCCAGCCAAGCGAAATGCTCGCGCGCCACGGCCACGCGCTGGGCGGGTGTCCAAGCGGGAAAACACAAGGCCAAGTTGCGCAGCGCAACGCGGCGGCGCGGTCGGCCCACTTGCCAAAGCAGAGCCCCTAAACCTCGCCCCAGCCACGCCTGCACACCCAGCGGCAGGATATGCACGCTCCAAAGCAAAGCAATCGCCGCCCAAGCCCCGAGCTTGGCCCCCCACGTCGCTGGGGCCTTCACGCCTGCGCTCCTTTGGCATCCGTATCGACCAAACTTTCCTGCGGGCGCGGATGTTTGTAGCGGTGGTAGCCCCACAGATACTGGCCCGGCAGCTGGCGAATCATGTGCTCCATGGCGCGGTTGATCACCGTGGCGCTGGCCACCGTGTAGGCCTCAACCTCAGCAGCGTTGGCCCCGCTGACCGCCGGCGGCAAGGCCTCAGGCATGGGTTCGGCATGCAAACACCAGCCGCCTCCACCCTTCAAACGCTCCCCCCGGATCAACACCACCGCTGCGCCGGTCTGTTGCACCAGCCGCGCCGCCAACGTCATGGTGTAGGCCGGCTTGCCGAAGAACGGGGCCCAAACCCCTTGACCTTCGGGCGGCACCTGATCGGGCAACAAGCCGATGGTTTCGCCCCGGCGCAGGGCGCGGATCATCTGCCGCACCCCGGCCAAGTTGGCGGGGGCCACATCGAGACCGGGGCGCTGGCGCGAGCTGCTGACCATCTCTTTCATCCACGCTTTGCGCGCCGGCCGATAAAGCGCCGTCATCGGATGTTTACCCAGGCCAAAACGCTCGGCGTAGCCTTGGCCCACCATCTCGAAGCTGCCGATGTGCGGCGTCAGCACCAGCAAGCCCTTGCCCAAGGCCAAGGCGCGCTCCACATGCTCGGTGCCCGTCCAGCAGATCTTGTCGCCCAAGGGCTCATCCACCGGCCGACTCCAAACCCACGGCAGCTCGGCGATCATCCGCCCCGACTCGGCCACCGCCGGACGGGCTTGTGCCCAAGGGACGCCAGCCAGCCGGGCGTGTTCCTGCATACGCCGCCGATAGCTGGGCGCGGCCCCATACGTCAACCAGCCCAAGGCACCGCCCACGGCGTGCAGCACGGACAAGGGCAGGCGCGAGGCACCACGAAAAAGGGTTGTGATCAGGGCCATAGAATGCAGCCTTCGCCGAGTTAAGGAACAACTTGCGGGGCGAATCACAAATGCCGCTAAAGCGTTCGCCAATCGCTCCTCACAGCATGGCGACGCACCCCACAAAGGTATTCAACGTCTATCCATCGCAAAACACAGGAGTTTATAGAGTGGCGAACGACTTCCTCTTCACATCCGAATCCGTCTCCGAAGGTCACCCCGACAAGGTGGCTGACCAGATCTCCGACGCCATCCTCGACGCGATCTTTGAGCAAGACCCGCGCTCGCGCGTCGCGGCTGAGACGCTGTGCAACACCGGCCTCGTGGTGCTGGCCGGTGAGATCACCACCAACGCGCACGTCGATTACATCCAAGTCGCGCGCGACACCATCAAGCGCATCGGCTACGACAACACCGAGTACGGCATCGACTACAAGGGTTGCGCCGTGATGGTCTGCTACGACAAGCAGAGCAACGACATCGCGCAGGGCGTGGATCACGCCTCGGACGACCACCTCAACACCGGCGCGGGCGACCAAGGCCTGATGTTCGGCTACGCCTGCGACGAGACGCCCGAGCTGATGCCCGCGCCGATCTACTACGCGCATCGCCTGGTCGAGCGCCAAGCCCAGCTGCGCAAGGACGGCCGCATGCCCTTCCTGCGCCCGGACGCCAAGAGCCAAGTGACGATGCGTTATGTGGATGGCCGGCCGCACTCCATCGACACCATCGTGCTCTCGACCCAACACGACCCGGATCAGAGCGAAACCCAAACCACCATGAAGGCGTCCTTCATCGAGGCGATCCGCGAAGAGCTGATCAAGCCGGTGTTGCCCAAAGAGTGGATCACGGCCGACACCAAGTACCTGATCAACCCGACCGGGCGTTTTGTCATCGGCGGCCCACAAGGCGACTGCGGTCTCACGGGGCGCAAGATCATCGTCGATACCTATGGTGGGGCCTGCCCGCACGGGGGCGGTGCGTTCTCGGGCAAAGACCCGACCAAGGTGGACCGCTCGGCGGCCTACGCCGCCCGCTACGTGGCCAAGAACATCGTCGCGGCGGGTTTGGCCAAGCAGTGCCAGATCCAAGTGGCCTACGCCATCGGCGTGGCACACCCGATGAACGTGACGGTCTACACCGAGGGCACCGGGGTCATTCCCGACGCCGAGATCGCCAAGCTGGTCAACGCGCACTTTGACCTGCGTCCCAAGGGCATCATCCAGATGCTCGACTTGCTGCGCCCGATCTACGCCAAAACCGCCGCCTATGGCCACTTCGGGCGCGAGGAGCCGGAGTTCACTTGGGAGCGCACCGACAAGGCGGCGCTGCTGAGAGCGGCTGCCGGGCTGTAAAGCCGGTGTAAAGAAGTCCCCACGACTTGAGGGGCGTGTTTTTACGGCATGCGGGTTGCTACGATCCCGGCCATGACTGCGCGCCCTCGTTCTCTCCTCATTCTTGGCGGCACTGGCTTTGTCGGCCGGGCCCTTCTCCACCGTTTAGCGAGTGATCCGGCCCACGCCGGCACCCGCCTCATCGTGCCGAGCCGAAGACCGGCACAAGCCAAGGCCTTGGCGATGCTGCCCGGCGTCGAGCTGGTGCGCGCCGACGTCCACGATCCCGTTCAACTGACCAAGCTGCTGGCGGATGATGCCTGCGATGCGGTGATCAATTTGGTGGCGATCCTGCACGGCAGCGCGGCGGACTTCGATCAAGTTCACGTCCAATTGGCCCGCAAGCTGGTCACGGCCCTGACCTTGGCCACCGCCCGGGCCAAGCGCCCTGAGGCGGTGCGTCTGCTGCATGTCAGTGCGCTGGGCGTGGACCCCAACGGCCCGCCCGCCCCAAGTCGTTACTTGCGCAGCAAGACCGAAGCAGAAGCCGTGCTACGCAGCGCCCTGCCCACGCAACTCACGGTGCTGCGGCCCAGTGTCATCTTTGGGGCTGAAGATGCTTTCGTGAACCTCTTTGCCGACTTGCAAGCACTCTTGCCCGTGATGCCCTTGGGGGGATCGACGGCGCGCTTCCAGCCGGTCTGGGTCGGCGATGTGGCCACCGCGTTGCAACGCTGTCTGGCCGACCCAAGCACCCAAGGCCAGACCTTCGAAGCCACCGGCCCCGAGCCGCTCAGCCTGGCCGAGATCGTGCGCTTGGCCGGCCGATGGAGCGGCTCACCCCGACCGATCCTGCCGCTGCCCGAAGCGCTGGCCCGCCTCCAAGCGGCGGCACTGGGCTGCCTACCCGGCAAACCCTTGATGTCGGGTGACAACATCGACTCGATGAAGGTGCCCAATGTCGCCAGCGGCAAGCTGCCCGGCTTGAAAGCGCTGGGCATCACACCCCGCTCCATGACCAGCGTGATGGCACCGCTGCTGGCGCGGCGCATCAAACCCCCGTCCAACTGGAACTAAGCCCAACCGGAGCCCCAACCCATGGCAGCCATGCAAATCCATTTGGTGGGCGGCGCAGTACGCGATGAGCTCCTCGGTCTGAGCGTCACGGAGCGCGATTGGGTGGTGGTGGGGGCCAGCCCCGAGCAGATGCTTGCGGCCGGCTACACCCCGGTCGGGCAAGACTTTCCGGTCTTTTTGCACCCGCGCACCCATGAGGAATACGCCTTAGCGCGCACTGAGCGCAAGCAAGGCCGGGGCTATCACGGCTTCGTCTTCCACACCGGCCAAGACGTGACGCTCGAAGAAGATCTCGCCCGGCGCGATTTGACGGTCAACGCCATGGCCCGAAGCGCCGACGGCCGCCTGATCGACCCGCTGGGCGGCGCACAAGATCTGACGGATCGGCTGCTACGCCACGTCGGCCCCGCTTTTGCCGAAGACCCGGTGCGTATCCTGCGGCTGGCGCGCTTTGCCGCCCGCTTCAATGACTTCCGCATCGCGCCTGAAACCATGCAGCTCTGCCGGCAGATGGTCGATGCGGGCGAGGTCGATGCGCTGGTGCCCGAGCGCGTCTGGCAAGAACTCTCACGTGGGCTGATGACGACCCAGCCCTCGCGCATGTTCGAGGTGCTGCGTGACTGCGGCGCGCTCAAGCGGCTGCTGCCGGATGTGGACCGGCTCTTTGGCGTCCCCCAGCGCGCCGACTATCACCCCGAGATCGATACCGGCGTGCATGTGCTGATGGTGCTGGACATGGCCGCCGAGCTTGGCGCGTCGCTGGGCGTGCGTCTGGCCTGCCTGTGCCACGACTTGGGCAAAGGCACCACCCCAGCCGATGTGCTGCCGCGTCACACCGGCCACGAAGGCCGCAGTGCCGCCCTATTGCAACCCCTGCTCAAAGGCCTGCGCGTGCCCACCGAGCTGATCCAACTGGCGGACTTGGTGGCGCGCGAGCACGGCAACATCCACCGCAGCACCGAACTGAGCCCCGAGGCCGTTGTGCGCCTGCTGGGCCGCTGCGACGCTTGGCGACGCCCCGAGCGTTTTGCCGAGACCTTGCTGGCCTGCGAATGCGACGCCCGGGGCCGAGGCGGTGACTTCAGCCGCCACGACTACCCCCAGCGCCGCACGCTGGGCCAAGCGCTGGCGCTGCTGCAAAGCTTGGATCAAGCCGCCATCGTGGCCGAAGCCCGCGCCCGAGGTGCCGAAGGCCCGGCTATCGCCCGGGCGCTGGATCAGGCCCGGGCAGCGGCTTTGAGTCAGGCGGCGGCTCAACACCCACCCAAGGTGTAGCGATACGACACAGTCGCGCAAGCACTGACTCAGGACATACCCCGAAAAACCGCCCTTTTCGGCCCCTTGGGTCACAGCAAGGGGGCGCTTCAGGTGGCGGTGCCAAGGGGGGATCGGAACAATCCGCTCACACCGACCCATCCACCCCGAGGCATCCCCATGAGCAGCACGAACACCTTGACTCTCAACGGCATCAGCGTCAGCAATCCCTACAAGGCGCGCTACGGCAACTACATCGGCGGCCAGTGGGTTGATCCGGTGGATGGTCAGTATTTCGTCAACGTCACGCCGATCACCAATCAGCCGCTGTGCGAGATCCCGCGCTCGAACGCCAAGGACATCAACCTCGCGCTCGACGCCGCCCACGCGGCCCGCGCTGCTTGGGGGGCTACCTCCACCACCACCCGCGCCAACATCCTCAACAAAATCGCCGACCGTATCGAAGCGAATCTGTCGCTGATCGCCACCGCTGAGACGCTCGACAACGGCAAGCCGATCCGCGAAACCATGGCGGCTGACATCCCGCTGGCCATCGACCACTTCCGCTACTTTGCCGGCTGCATCCGCGCCGAAGAAGGCTCGATCGGCGAGATCGATCACGACACCTACGCCTACCACTTCAAGGAGCCGCTCGGCGTGGTCGGCCAGATCATTCCGTGGAACTTCCCGATCCTGATGGCCACTTGGAAGCTCGCCCCGGCCTTGGCCGCTGGCAACTGCGTGGTGCTGAAGCCCGCTGAGCAGACCCCGGCCTCGATCCTGGTGCTGATGGAGCTGATCGGCGACTTGCTGCCGCCGGGCGTGCTCAACATCGTCAACGGCTTCGGCTTAGAAGCCGGCAAGCCGCTGGCCTCGTCGCCGCGCATCGCCAAGATCGCCTTCACGGGGGAGACCTCGACCGGCCGACTCATCATGAGCTACGCCGCCCAAAACCTGATCCCGGTGACGCTGGAACTCGGCGGCAAGAGCCCGAATGTCTTCTTTGCCGACGTGATGGACCAAGACGACGACTACTTCGACAAATGCCTTGAAGGCTTTGCGATGTTCGCCTTGAACCAAGGCGAGGTCTGCACCTGCCCCTCACGCGCGCTGATTCAGGAATCGATCTACGAGCGCTTCATCGAGCGTGCCGTGGCGCGTGTCAAGGCGATCAAGCAAGGCAACCCGCTCGACAGCAGCACCATGATCGGTGCCCAAGCCTCCGCCGAGCAGCTCGAAAAGATCGTCTCCTACCTCGAACTCGGGCGCGCTGAAGGCGCTGAAGTGCTGGTCGGCGGTCACCGCACCCTCCACGACGGCGACTTGAAGGACGGCTTCTACGTGGCACCGACGGTGTTCAAGGGCCACAACAAGATGCGCATCTTCCAGGAAGAAATCTTCGGCCCGGTGCTGTCGGTCACCACCTTCAAGGACGAAGCCGAAGCGCTGGCGATTGCCAACGACACGCTCTACGGTCTGGGTGCCGGGGTCTGGACCCGTGACGGCAGCCGCGCTTTCCGCATGGGCCGGGGCATCCAGGCCGGCCGCGTCTGGACCAACTGCTACCACGCCTATCCGGCGCACGCCGCCTTCGGCGGCTACAAGCAATCGGGCATCGGTCGTGAAACCCACAAGATGATGCTCGACCACTATCAGCAGACCAAGAACCTGCTGGTGTCCTACAGCCCCAAGGCTCTTGGGTTCTTCTAAGAAAGACCCATCATGGCAAACCGCGTGAGCGCCACGGCCGCCGCCTTGGCCCTGATTGAGACGATGGTGGCGCAGCATGGCCCTGAGCTGCTGTTCCACCAATCCGGGGGCTGTTGCGACGGCAGTGCGCCCATGCTGTTTCCACGAAACGAGTTCCCGCTGGGCGACAGTGATGTGCAACTCGGGGTGTTGGGCGGCATCCCGTTCTACATGAGCCGCTCCCAGTTCGAGTACTGGCAGCACACTCACCTCACCATCGACGCCATCCCTGGCAATGGCGGTATGTTCTCGCTGGAGCGCCCCAGTGGGCTGCGCTTTCTGACCCGCTCCCGCCTTTTTACCGACGAGGAATTTGCCAACTTGGCTCCGGTGACTTGACATCGCCATGAACAACACCGAACTGCGTGATCTGCGCCGCCACTGGCTGCGCCACGGCACCCCGCCCGAAGAAGCGGTGCTGAGTCGGCTCGGGCCCACCTTGACGGGCTCTTGGCAGCGCTGCTTTCAGTTCGGTTTGATGCCGGTGGCGCGGCGCCTGACGGAAGAGCACACCTTGGGCGGCGAGAACCTGCGCATCCGCATCGAGCAGCGCGACGTGCTGATCCGTACCGCCATCCCGACCATGGAATACCTCTACGCCCTGATCGCCGGCTCCGGCGGCGTGGTGGTGCTGGCCGACCATCATGGCGTGATCGTGCATTCGGTGGGCGACGCCGACTTCTTGCAACGCGCCGACCGCATCTTGCTGCGCCCCGGCGCGTCGTGGCTGGAACGCCACCGAGGCACCAACGCCATCGGCACCGCCTTGCATGAAGGCCAATCGGTGGCGGTCAACGGGGCCGAACATTTCTTCGAGGAAAACGGCTTTCTCACCTGCGCCGCCGCACCGATCCGGGGGCCCGACGGTCGCACGCTGGGTGTGCTGGATATTTCCTCCGACCAGCGCAGCCACCATCCGCACACCTTGGGGTTGGTGCGCACCTCGGTGCGGGCCATTGAGCGTCAGCTTTTCGCCTTGGCCGAAGAACCCCACACCTTGCGCCTCAGCTGTCACCCGCACTTGGCCGGTTTGGGCTCGATGGCGGAGGGCTGGTTGCATCTCGACGCCGACGGGCTAATCACGGCCATGGACAGCGTCGCCATGGCCATGCTGGATCTGCAACGCAACGCCATCCATCAAGTGCATCTGGCCCAAGTGTTCGTGATGGACTGGCCCAGCGTGCGCGATCAAGCCCTGCGCCAAGGCAGCAGCACCGTCGCCCTGAGCAACTTGCAAGGCCAAAGCCTTTACTTCCGCATCGACGCCAGCCGGTTCCGCCAAAAGGCCAACCCCATCCTCCCGCCCACCGAAGCCGTCGCCCCCCTCATGCCCCTGCGCGACGTCTCGCAGCGCACTGTCGAACACATGCTGCTCGAAACCCACGGCAACATCGCCGAAGCCGCCCGCCGTCTCGGCATCAGCCGCAGCACGCTGTATCGGTATTTGAAGCGGTGAGGGCTACAGCCAGCGGGCAATCAGCCAAGCGATCAGGCTCAGCAGCACGCTTGATCCGAAGGGCACGTAGAGCTCGCGGCGGCCGAGGTGCAGGGTGAAGTCGCCCGGCAGCCGGCCTAGGCCGATGCGTGACAGCCAGCCGCGCAGTCCTGAGAGCAGCACGCTGGCCAGCAGCAGGGTCAGCAGCCAGCGCATCACAGTTCCAGCCTCACAGCCCCAGCCTCACAAGGTATGGCTGCGGTCGCCGGCGGTGAAGCCTCGGGCCTCGAAGGGCGTGGCCGCAGCGGCCAAGCCGATCACCTTGAAAAGCTCGCCCATTTCGTGCTCGGTGATGAGCTTTTGGGCCGCCGCCAAGGCGGGCACGTTGCGCTGATCGCTGGCAAGCTGCAAGTCTTCGAGCAACCCGCAGTTGAAGAGAAACCGCGCCTGCGAGGTGTAGCCCAGCACCTCCATGCCAGCGTCCTGCCCTGCCAAAGCGATGGCCGTGAAATCGACGTGGACGGTGATGTCTTTGTCGCCCACAGCGGCGAGCGGATCGGTGTCGGCTTGGTGGGCACGGTGGCACATCAAAGTGCCGCCGACACGCTGCGGGTGATAGAACTCGCGCTCAGGAAAACCGTAGTCGAGGAAAAACGCTGCGCCGCGCTGCACCACCCCGGCCAGCGTGCTGATGAAGGCCGAGGCTTGGCGCGGCAGCTCAATGACCGTGCCGGGCACGAAACCACTCTCAACGGGCGGGCGTAGCGCCGTGGGTCGATCTGCCCAGACAAAAACCTGCGCTGCATCCTGACCCGCACCCAGCCCCACCCCACGCTCCAGCCACTGCGCGCCGTCCCAGTGCAGCAACACCACCGGCATGGCGTCGAGCAATTCGTTGGCGAGCACCACGCCGTCGATGCGCTCGGGCAACTGCGTCACCCAGCGCAATTTAAGAGCGTGCTGCGGCACGCGCGCCAGCACCGTTTGGCGCTGGCGCTCACGCAAGGTGCTTGAGAGATCGACGATGGTGTAGGACGTGATCTGCTCGCCCAAGGCCTCAAGCACCTGAGCCGCCAACGCGCCCGAGCCCGCGCCAAACTCCCAAAGCTCTTGGGTGCCCGTGGCCGCCAAGGCCTGCTCAAGCTGGCGCGCCACAGCCCGGCCGAACAGGGGTGAGAGTTCCGGCGCGGTGATGAAATCGCTGCCGGAACTGGGCAACGCGCCGAACTGGCGATCCCCCCGGGCGTAATAGCCCAAGCCGGGGGTGTAGAGGGCGCGCTCCATGTAGCGCTCGAAGCTGATCCAGCCGCCTTGGGTGCGGATCTCGTCGGCCAAAGCCGCTGCAAGCGGGCTGGCTACACTGGGGTTTGAAGTGGTTTGCATCGTGTTCACACCCCATTCTAGAAAGCCCATGCCCACCTCCCATCTTTCAGACCGTCCGGTGGTTCTGATTACCGGCTCGGCCAAACGCCTTGGCCGCGACATTGCCCTTGATCTGGGCCGCCACGGCTTCGACGTGGCGGTGCATTACCGCCACTCCGCCCCAGAGGCCGAAGCCACTGCGGCTGAGCTGCGCCAACTCGGTGCCCGGGCCCACACCGTCATGGCGGACTTGGCCGACGAAGCCGCTTGTCGCGCCTTGGTGCCGGCGGTGATCAGCGCGTTGGGTCGCATCGATGCAGTGGTCAACAGCGCCTCAACCTTCGAGTTCGACGACGCATCTAGCTTCAGCTACGCCACCTTAGAGCGCCATCTGCGCGCCAACACCGCGCCGGCCATCGTGCTGGCCCAAGCGCTGGCTGAGCACCTGAGCGGCACACCGCGCCAAGGGGTGGTGGTCAATTTGCTCGATCAAAAACTCTGGAATCCGAACCCCGATTTCCTCAGCTACACGCTCTCCAAAGCGGCCCTCGAATCCGCCACCGCCTTGCTGGCCATGGCCTTGGCACCGCAAGTGCGCGTGGCCGGTGTCGCGCCGGGACTGACGCTCGACAGCGCTTGGTTGCAGGGCGAGAAGTTCGCGGCGCTGCATCGCCAATCGAGTCTGCTCGGGCGCGCCTCCTCGCCGGAAGACGTGGCGCGCAGCGTACGGTTTGTGCTCGAAACCCGCTCCATCACCGGCACCACGATCTTGGTCGATGCGGGTCAGCACCTGCGACGCTTTGAGCGCGATTTTTCGATGATGTGAGCGCGCAGCCACGCGTCTTGCTTCGCCTTGCTGGCCTTGCGCCCCTTTCAGCCTGAACCCCATCCGATCATGTCCACCACACGCGGCACCCAAATCCTCACCCTCACCGGCCTGCGCTTTGACGCCAACCTCGGGGTGCTCGACCACGAGAAAACCGCGCCGCAGCCGATTGCGGTCGATGCCGAACTCAACCTCGGCACGCAGCCCCTGCGGCCCCAAGACGACGACCTGACGCACGTGCTCGATTACCGCCGGGTACGCAGCATCATCATTGAGGAATGCACCGCGCAGCATGTCAACTTGTTGGAGAGCTTGATCGGCAAAGTCGCGGCGCGGTTGATGAGCCTGCCGGGTGTCTTGGGCGTGCGCGTCAAGATCGCCAAGCTGGAAATCTTCGACGACTGCGAAGTGGCGATCCGGTTGGAAACGGGGCAGTGGTGAGCGGCGGGGCAGCGAGCAACGACAATCTCGCCATGAATACCGATCTTTCCTCCACCCTTTCTGCCGAATCCCCGACCGCTCAGGCATCTCAGGCCGACAAGCGCGCAGCGCACGAGATCAACAAGCTCTCGAAGCGCTTGCATCGTCAAGTGGGCGACGCGATCCGCGACTTCGCCATGATCGAGCAAGGCGACCGCGTGATGGTCTGCCTCTCGGGCGGCAAGGACAGCTACAGCTTGCTCGACATTTTGCTGAACTTGCAGCAACGCGCCCCGATCAAGTTCTCGATCGTCGCCGTCAATCTCGATCAAAAGCAGCCCGGCTTTCCGGCCGATGTGCTGCCGGCGTACCTCAAGAGCCGGGGCGTCGAGTTCCACATCGAAGAGCAAGACACCTACTCCATCGTCAAGCGTTTGATCCCCGAGGGCAAAACGATGTGCAGCTTGTGCTCGCGTCTGCGCCGGGGTGCGCTCTACCGCGTGGCGGGTGAGTTGGGTGCGACCAAAATCGCCTTGGGGCACCACCGCGACGACTTCCTCGGCACCATCTTTTTGAACATGTTCTTCCAAGGCCGCCTCAAAGGCATGCCGCCGAAGCTGGTGAGCGACGACGGCCGGCACACCGTGATCCGTCCGCTGGCCTACGTGACTGAAACTGATCTGGAACGCTGGGCCGAACACCGCACCTTCCCGATCATCCCGTGCAGCCTGTGCGGCACCCAAGAGAACTTGCAACGGGTGCAGATCAAACAGATGCTGCGCGAATGGGACCGCAAGCACCCGGGCCGCATCGACAACATGCATCGCGCCTTCTCCGAAGTGGTGCCCTCGCACCTCATGGACCGCAAGCTCTTCCCCTTTGAGACCATCCGCCCCAGCGGCGTGGCTGACCCAAGCGGTGACAAAGCCTTCGATGAGGACGATGAGGGCTGCGCCACACCCGGCACAATCTCAGCCACGAACACCGTCACCTTCCTGAACGAACGCATCTCATCCACCTAAGGAGGCTGCCATGCTGTCCCGCAGCACATCCATCCTTGCCGCCAGCGGTTGTTTGGCGCTCGTCTTACTCAGCGGTTGTGCCTCGCTCTATGAGGCCGAAGTGGAAGTCACCAGTTTCGGTTCTTGGCCGGAGGGCCGACCGGCGGGCCGATATGCCTTCGAGCGCCTCCCCTCCCAACGGGGTACAGGTGCTGCCGCGACCCAAGATGTGGCGGAAACCGCAGCTGCCGAAGCCCTGCTGCTGGCCGGTTTTGTCCCAGATGCCGAGGCTGCTGCGACCCTGGACCCGGATGTCGATGTCTTGGTGCAAGTTGGCGCACGCAGTGTGCGCATGCCCGCACCGTGGATGGAGCGCGGCTGGCGCGGCCAGCGCAGCCCGTGGAGTGCCGATATCTGGGGCCGGCCCTTGCGCCGACCGCTAGAGGTCGGCGTCAATCAAGGTTGGAATGGTCGCCCTTACGAGCTCCAGCAGGAGGTCGTGATGCTGCTCATCGACGGTGAGAGTCATCACATCCTGTACGAAGGCCACGCCCGCACCCGCCTGAATGGCACCCCCACCGTGCTGCGGGCGCTGTTCGCCGCCACCTTGCAGGGTTTCCCCAATCTGCCCGAAGGGCCCCGGGATGTCATGGTGTCACTGGTGCCTTTGAACCCGCCGGTGGAAGCAAGCGCACCGCGTTGAGCCCAGCAGCGGGCGCAGACGCCACCACAAAGCCCCGCAGATCATCCTGCCAACCCGCCAGGGTTTCGCCCGCATGGCGACGCTGCTCAGGCGTGGCGCTGTGATGAAAATCGGCCACCAGCTGGCAACGCTCAGTGACAAAAGCCGCCCGACTGCGGCGTGTAGCTTCGTCGCTGGGGGTGGTCTGGCGCACCAGCCAAGCCCGCACCAACGTCTGAGCGGCCTCAGCGGTGGGCAAACCCCGTCCTTGGTTCAGCTGACGCAAGACGCTCAAGGTGTCTTGCTGGTTGCGCTTGCGCTGCACCAAGGCTTGGTCGGGATCCCAGCTTGAGCGGGCCAGCGAGGCCTGAAGAGCGTCTTTCTGCGGCCGCTCCAAGCGGCCATAGAGCGTTTCCAGATTCGTGACCAAACGGTCCAACTGCGCTTGGAGGCGCTCTTGCGGGTCGGTTTGGAGATGGTCGCGCCGCCAATCCTCGTTGCTGCGCGCCATGCGGGCTTCAAGATGCGCCAGTTGCTGCGCTTGCAACGTCGGGGCGATCTCGACGATGGCCGGAGCCAGCTGGGCAAGCAGCGTGTCAGCCCACGTCTGAGCGATGGGCACCCAAGCACAGACTTGGGCGGGCGTGACCTCGCCCTGCACCTCGCGCTCGAAGCGGGCCAGCAGCGCAAGCTCCTGTGCCAAACGCTGGCTGCGGTGCCATCCAAAGCCCTGATCGAGGGCCAAGCGCACCTTGGCGGACTGCTCGGCGTTCAAGTCGAGCTGCCGATCCAGCCACCATGTGACCAGCGTTGGCCCGTTGCTGTAGCCCAAACCCAAGCTGCTGCACCCACACAACCACAGAATGCAGACACCTGTCACGGCCAAACAACACTTGCGGACCCAGCGACGCTGAAGGCTGCCGATAATCCGGGTTTTCCATATTCGCCCCAACAAGGAATTACGCATGGTGCTCGACGTCGTGATCATGGCTGCTGGCAAAGGGACACGGATGAAATCCGCCCGGCCCAAAGTGCTGCATCCCTTGGCCGGTCGGCCCCTATTGCAGCATGTCTTGGACATGGGCATCAGCCTAGGTGCTGAGCGCCTCATCACCATCACCGGCCACGGGGCGGAACAGGTCGAAACGGCCATGCGCGCGGCGCTGCCCAGCGCCCCCTTGGCCTTTGTGCGCCAAGAACCGCAGCTCGGCACCGGCCACGCCGTGCAGCAAGCGGTGCCTGAACTGCCCGAGACCGGCACCACCTTGATCCTGAACGGTGACGTGCCCTTGGTGCGGGTCCAAACGGCGCAAGCCTTGATCGACGCCTGCGCCGGCGAGCGCCTTGCACTGCTGACCGTCGATCTGGCCGACCCGAGCGGCTACGGCCGCATCCTGCGCGACGGCGAAGCCGTGCTTGCCATCAAGGAACACAAGGACGCCACGCCTGAGCAGCGCCTCATTCGCGAGGGCTACACCGGCATGATGGCCGTGCCCACAGCGCACCTGAAGCGCTGGCTGGCCAACCTGCGCAACGATAACGTCCAGCACGAGTACTACCTCACTGACATCGTCGCCATGGCGGTGGCGGATGGCGTGCCGGTGGTGGCCACCAAGGCCGGTAGCGAAACCGAAGTGCTGGGCGTCAACAGCCCCTTGCAACTGGCTGATCTGGAGCGTCGCTTCCAGCGCCAGCAAGCCGAAGCGCTGATGGAAGCGGGGGTGCGCTTGGCCGACCCGGCGCGCTTTGATCTGCGTGGCACGCTGGTTTGTGGCCGGGACGTGGAGATCGACATCAATGCGCTTTTTGAAGGCCATGTCGAGCTGGGGGACGATGTTCAGATTGGTGCCCACTGCGTGATCCGCAACGCCCGCATCGCCGCCGGGGCGGTGATCCATCCCTTCACCCACATCGACGGCGAAACGCTGGGCGTGGAAGTTGGCGAAGGCGCGTTGGTGGGCCCCTTTGCCCGCCTGCGCCCAGGGGCCAAGCTCGGCGCGAATGTCCACATCGGCAACTTCGTCGAGGTGAAGAACTCGACCATGGCCCGAGGCTCCAAAGCCAATCACCTCGCTTATCTGGGTGATGCCACGGTGGGTGAGCGGGTCAACTACGGTGCCGGCAGCATCACCGCCAACTACGACGGCGCCAACAAGCATCGCACCATCATCGAAGCCGACGTACACATCGGCTCCAACTGCGTGCTGGTGGCACCGATCATCATCGGTGCAGGAGCCACCATCGGTGCCGGCTCCACGGTCAGCAAGAGCGCCCCGGCCGGTCAACTCACGGTCGCACGTGGGCAACAAGCCAGCATCAGCAGCTGGACCCGACCCATCAAGCCCGCTAAAAAGCACGCCTGAGCCACCACGCCGAGCCCCATACCACCATGAAACCACCTGCCACCGATCCGTTGGCGCTGCCGCTGCACCCCACACACTATGAGTGTTTGAGCTTGCCTGAAGAGGTTACGGCTGCGGCACTGGCGCAGGTGGACTGGCAACATCCGCCCTTGACAGCCCCCTTGACCACGGATGCCACCCGCTGGCTGGCCTACGCCGTGCTGAGCGATCCCTTCCGGCGTGAGGTGTACGACCACTATTTGGCCCGTGAGCGGGCCAAGCTGCTGGCGGCGCAACAACGCAAAGCGTTCTGGCATCACCCCCGCCGCCGCATGCTGGTGCTGACCGTGATCTTGACCACCTTGGGAGCCGGCTTCTGGTGGTGGCTGCGCGGTGATTGAGTGCGCTGCCCGTCCCGGGCGTTAAGCGTTGCGTTGCATAGGGTTGCATAAGATGTGCGGCCGATACCGCCCACATCCTTCGTCGCACACGCTATGAACCACAGCTACCGCCTGGTCTGGAATGAAGAGCGTCAACGCCATG
>NZ_JBYSVC010000050.1:0-17132 GCF_057922285.1 Leptothrix toolikensis (SeqCode) | reverse complement strand
AGGCGACCTTGCTTGATTTAAGGGCATCGAAGGGCTCATCATGAACGAAAATTCGATAACGAAGGATTGATTCACGATTTTCTCGATTTCTGTGACGCATAGTTACCAAGACTGCCTCTCAAGTGCGTATCGTTCGGTCCCTGAGAAGCAGTCGTTGTTCGTTCCTGTTCATCCTGATTCGTTTGAAAATTAAGATTCATCATGAATCGATGTGCGGCTACTTTTGTCTTGGCTTATATAAATGAAAGGCTTGGAGTTTTTGTCTGAAAGCCCCGTTGTTTCGGAATCAAAAATCACCTTTTGTTGTCACGCATGAACCATTTGATCATCGGTATCGGCGCCACAGGCCGTCGAGTTGTCATTGAGCTGCGCAAGCGGTTGATGCTGCGTCACGGCAGTGTTCAACCGGATGGCATGCCGGCAGACTTTGTTCTGTTGAATAAAGACTTGGCGGATGAAGCTCCGACACCGCAGCCCTCAGCGCAAGCCAACAGTGCTTGGTCGGTGATCCGGCCGGAAGACTTTGTTTTACTGACCAAAGCGCCCTCGGACATCCGTACCGACTCCGGCGATTGGAGCGTCTTGGGGCCGTCGATCCAGTTGTCGGATCGGCGCATGCTGGTGCTGAAACCTGAAAATCAAGCGCCGGTTGAGAGTCAAACCGCTTGTCGCAAGCTGCTTGAGTCGATGCTTCAAAGCTTGCCCCCCGGGGGACGCGACGAGGTGACGTGGCATGTGGTGGGGCATTTGCAGGCCCCGGGAGAGTCGGGCCTTATGCCGGGGGTGGTGCGCTTGCTGCGTAGCCTCTCCAGTGATATCGACGCCCGCGTGATGATTTACGGCATGTTGCCAGCCAACATGGCTGCCGTGGATGCACCCACCGCCTGTGCCGATGTTCGTGAGCTGCAAGCTTTGATGGCATCCCCTGCCGGGCGTCGCCATCAACTGGCCCCCTTTACCCAAGGCTATTTGTGGCATGACGTTGCAGCCTCGGGGCCGACTTCGGCGGATCGGTACGCGGCCTTGGCCGAATTTTTGTATCAAAAGATGCTGGCCGGCCCGAGCTGGCAAGCGGGTGCTTTGAAGGGTTTGTTCGGTGTCGGCTTGCATCGCTTGGGCCCTGATGTCGATACGTGGCAAGAGCATTTGAGCCTTGAGATCGCCCAGCGCGTGCTCAACAGCCTGTGTTTGGGCCACGCTGAAGCCAGTGGCGAGGCTCCTGCCAAGCAAGTTTCGGCTGAAAAAGCCATCACGTTGGTCGATGCCAATGCGCGTGATCGTCAAACCCTTGGCGGTGATGCCTTGCATCAGCAAGTGGCAGCGGTGGTTGCGGCCGGCACGTTTGAGCAAATCTGGACCGAGTACGCCGAGCATTTCAAACGTTTAGCCTTTGCCATGCCCGACGCGCAGCGTTTGGACCAAATTGCCACGCTCTTTGATCAAGCCTTGCGCACGGGTTTTCGCGGCAAGGGTGTTGAGCCCTACTTTGAGCAAGCCCGCGAAGAGCTGGAGCGCGCTACCGATGCACGGGTCAAGACCATTGAGTCCGATTTGTTGAGCGACTGGCAAACGGGCCGGCGCTCCCTGCGAGAGTGTGGTCAGGCCATCGCCACCATGGCCTCGGATCTGACTTTTTACAGCGATCAGATCGAAGCCACCGTGCGGCAACGCAGCGAGGTCTCTGATCACCACGGCATGCAACTGGCCGTTTTGAACCAAAAAGCCGCCCAAACCACCCAAAATACCGGCGGTTTTGGGGCTTTTGCCAAGCGGTTCACCGGCAGCGATGAACGCACTCGCATCTTGGATCTTGAAAACGCCGTGATGTTGTGGCGTGAGCGCTGCTTGGCCATGACGCAGGTCACGGCCGGGCGGTTTGCGCAGCATCAGGCGCAGCGCTTGGTGTCGCAACTCAACGCGCTGTTCCATCTCCTTGAATCGACCGAGCAAGCGTTGGTGTCGGTCTCGCATGAGCTGCGCGACAAAGCGGCGCAGGTCAATGAACGCAAGCGCATGGATCAACTGCGCGAGCGTCTCTTGACCCGTGAGGCGTTGGTCACGTTGGATGTGCATCAGCTCCAAAACCATTTGTTTGCCGCAGTGGGCCCAGAGATCAGCTTCCGCACCTTTGCTTCGGTGACTTTGTCCAAGGGTGTTCTTGGGCATGAGTTGTTGACGCGCAGCGTGCAAGCGGCCCGGACGTTCATTGATGCGCAGGCTTCGCCGTCTTTGGTCGATGGCCTGATGCAGCGCTGGCTGAAGAACCAAGCGCAACAAGCGCAGACCTTCGCCAACTGGGTCGATAGCACTGCGCTGGCGGATCAAGTCCGCCCGGATGGCGGCGGCGCTGCTTTGCGCTGGAGCCTGTTGATGCCCAACAGCGAGATGCCTTCGGGCTATCTCTCGGCCTTTGCGGGAGCGCTTGAGCAAGCCTTGCACGACAAAAATTTGCTCACTGCCGGTGGCGGTCATGCCAAGTTAGAACAACGGGCGGTTACCCCTGGGCTGCGCTCGGATCAGCGCCTGACTTTGGTGGGCTTGCTGCCCTTGTTTGAAATCGGTGGCGATGCGCAGCTGATCGAAGCTGTTGCTGAGCCGGTGCCGGTTGAGCCGCCGCCGCTACCCATGCCCACACCGGCACTGCTTGTGCCACCGCCGGTGACGCCCCAAGCACCCGCACCCTCGCCCGAATGGCTCTTGCAAGTACGCCGCGTGCTCTTGCTGGCCGAGGCGGTGGGTTTGATTTCAGAAGAGATAGACCCCGCTAACGGGGAAAAACGGTTGTTGTGGCAACAAGTCGATGAGGACGGTTTCGACATCGCACGCAAGGTGCTGGGTCGGGACTGGATCGACGCGGTTGCCCGCGCGGACCATGATGATTTCGAGGCGTTGAAGAAGGCTTTGCTTGAGCCCGACCAGATACGCCAGATTCATGCCGCCGACCGACAGGAAGTATTGCGAAATTCGATGCGAAGGCGCATCGAAGCAATCCGATCGGCAGCACCAGCTTCAGAGCTGGATGCCGTGTCATTGGCGTGGAGTGAAGCTGCTCGCGCCGCCATGCGTTTTGTTCGACAGGAAGCCATGCTATGACCCACGGTATCTGTACCAATCTCCCCAGCGCGTGTACCCATGCGGAAAAACGCACGCAACTGCCCTATGACGACAGCAACTCACGTTGCCCCAAGTGCGGCTCGCCGCTGCTGAGGGTCGATGAGTCGGCGGGCGGTGGAGGCAAGGGAAAAATGAACGTCCTCGCCATCGCCATCCCGCTGGCCCTGGTGGCCTTGGGCGGCGGTTGGTGGGCCATGAGCGGCTCGGGCAACAAAGCCACCAGTGCTTCTGAGACGCGCAACGCCGACCACACAGTTTTGCGTTTGCATGGCTCGTCCACGTCAACGAGTTTGGGCTCAGCGCTGTTGCAAGGCTTTTTGGCTCAAGAGGGCTACACCCAGATCGCGGTCAGCCCCAGCAAAACGGTGGATGAAATCGCGGTGACAGCGCGCGGCCCGGACGGCCCGGTGCGCATCGAGATGTATGGTCACGGCTCGGCCACCGGCTTTACTGATTTGCGCGATGGCAAGGCCGATATGGCGATGTCTTCCCGCCCGATCAAAAAGGGTGAGCTGGAACTCACCAAAGCCTTGGGCAACTTGAGTGCTGACGGTGCTGAATACGTGGTCGCCATGGACGCCATCGCCATCGTGACGCATACGGCCAACCCGGTTTCGCGCCTGTCGCTGCTGCAATTACGCGATATTTTTAGCGGCAAGATCACCGATTGGGCCCAAGTGGGCGGCAAGGCTGGGCCGATTCAGCTGGTGACACGCGACGAAAAATCGGGCACCACCGACACGCTTAAACAAGCGGTGCTGGGGGGCGGTGACATCGCCAAAACCGCCAAGGTCGCCGATGACGGCGGGGTTTTGGCCGATTTGGTGGGCCGCGATCCGCAAGCCATTGGCTACACCACCATGCACGATGTGCATAAGGCCAAGGTGATTGCCATTTCAGACGGTGCCCACGAGCCGATGCGCCCGACCAAGCTGACCGTGGGCTCAGAAGACTACCCCCTGACCCGCCGCTTGTATTTGTATGTGCCGCCCATGACCACCAACGCGCTGGCGGTGCGTTTTGCCGAGTACACGACCACGCCTGAGGCCCAGAAACTGGTTGAAAAAGCTGGCTTTATTGGCCAAGCGGCTGAAGCCTTGGAGGCCAAAGCGACGGTGGCCACCGATTCCCCCGTGTACAACCAATTGGTGGGTGGTGCTCAGCGCTTGTCGATCAACTTGCGCTTCCAACCCGGTTCGATGAGCATGGACAACAAGGCCGAGCGCGACATGGGCCGGATCGCGCAGTTGCTGAGCGCGCATGGCAACAAGAAAGCCGAGATCATGTTGCTGGGCTTTGCTGACGGCAGCGCCACAGCACCGTGCAAGGTCTCGCAAGAGCGCGCCAACGTGGTGGCCTCAGAGTTGGCCACCTACGGCGTCAAAGCCAAAGTGGTCTATGGCTTCGGCGCTGCTGTGCCGATTGCTGCGGAAGACACCGAAGCCGGGCGCGAACGCAACCGCCGGGTCGAAGTCTGGATCTCCGACCATCCTGTACAAGCGCCCACAGTGGCGTGTAAGGACGGCAAGTAAGACGCGCCTTTATGTGCCGGGGTTCAAAGCCTCGGCACAGGCTGCGGCGCTGGCCCAAGCCCACTGGAAGTTGTAGCCGCCCAGCCAGCCCGTGACATCCACCACCTCACCGATCAAGTGCAGGCCGGGGATGCTCAAGCTGGCCATGGTTTGCGAGCTGAGCTGGCGCGTATCCACGCCGCCCACCATCACTTCGGCTTTCTTCCAACCTTCAGTGCCATCGGGCGTCACGCTCCACGCTTGCACGCCTTGGGCCAAACGCTCGATGTCGCGGTCTTTCATCTCGGCGATGGGCTGGCTGGGGTTCAAGCTCAGCCGTTGCAGCCAAAACTCGGCCAAACGATTCGGCAAATGCTGCGCCAGCACGGTGCTGAGCTGGCGGCGTGAGCCGTTTTTGGCTTGCCGCAGCGCATCCGCCAGATCGCCTTGCGGGTACAGATCCATCTGCACCGCTTGGCCGGGATGCCAGTAGCTTGATATTTGCAGCGCCCCCGGCCCGCTCAGGCCCCGGTGCGTGAACAGCAGATCCTCCAGAAACTCACCCTTCAACGCTCCTTTGGGTGCGCCCTTGCCACCGCCGCTGTTCAGCCGTGCGGGCAGCGACAGCCCTGAGAGTTCAACCAACGGCCCCCAATCGGTCGGCGCAAAGGTCAGTGGTACCAAGGCTGGGCGCGGCTCGATGATCTTCAAACCCCATTCGCGCGCCAGACGCAGGCCCCAGTCGGTCGCCCCGATCTTGGGGATCGGCAGCCCGCCGGTGGCGATCACCAACTGCGGGGTGCGCACTTGCCCAGCGCTGGTCGTCAGCTCGAAGCCGTCAGTCACGCGCTGAACCGTCGAGACACTGCACGGCTGGCGGCGCGTGACTTGGCCGACGGCACATTCACGCAGTAGCAAGTCGATGATGTCTTGGCTGCTGTTGTCACAAAACAACTGACCGAGGTGCTTTTCGTGGAAGCCCACACCGTGGCGGCGCAGCAAATCGGTGAAATCGCTCGGGCGGTAACGCGCCAAGGCTGAGCGGCAAAAGTGCGGGTTGTCGGAGAGGTAATTGGCCGGCGATGCGCCGAGGTTGGTGAAGTTGCAGCGCCCACCGCCCGAGATGCGGATCTTCTCAGCCACCTGCGGCGCGTGGTCGAGCAACAGCACCCGCACCCCGCGCTGACCGGCCATACCGGCACAAAAAAGGCCGGCAGCGCCGGCCCCGACGATCACTGCGTCAAAGGTTTCCATGTCATTCAGGGTCTGTGCAGCAGCGAAAGAAATTCACGCCGCAAGGGCGCGTCGTCGAGAAAAGCGCCGCGCATCACGCTGTTGCTCATGCGCGCGTCCATGTCGCGCACGCCGCGCCAACTCATGCAAAAGTGTTCGGCTTCCATCACCACCGCCAAGCCGTCGGGCTGCATTTTTTCTTGCAATAAATCGGCCAAGCGGGTGACGGCTTCTTCTTGAATCTGCGGCCGGTTCATGATCCATTCGCTCAAGCGGGCGTACTTGGACAGGCCGATCAGGTTCGAGTCTTCCTTGGGCAGCACACCGATCCAGACCCGACCCACGATGGGGCAGAAGTGGTGTGAGCAGGCGCTGCGCACGGTGATCGGCCCGATGATCATCAGCTGATTGAGCCGCTCGACATTGGGGAACTCGGTGACGCTGGGTTCTGGCTCGTAGCGGCCCTTGAACACTTCACGCAGGTACATCTTGGCCACCCGACGGGCGGTTTCTTGGGTGTTGTGATCACTGGTGGTATCGATCACCAGGCTTTCCAGCACCGTTTGCAGCTTGGCTTCGACCTCGACTTGCAAGCGGTCGAGTTCACCCGGTTCGATGAATTCGGCGATGTTGTCGTTGGCGTGAAAACGCTTACCCGCCTTTTGCAGGCGAGCACGGATTTGCTGGGAGAGGGGCAGGCCTTCGTCATCGGCAGCGGCATCATGAGCCATGGTGGCAATCCCTGAAAAAGAGCGCCGGATCGTATCAGCCTCTGGATGGCCGTGCTTTGGCTGGGCTGGGTTCTTCTTCAAGGCGCGCAAAGCGCGAGGCCCGAATGCGCGTTTGGCTCAGTGCCCCAGCCGACTCCAAGATCGGGTAGGCAATCGAGCAGATGTGCGAGTTGATGCGCTTTAAGTCGCTGATGAGGTCAAGGTGCAGGGAACTGGTTTCGATGCTCTCGGCGGTGTTGTCTTGCAAACGCGCCAGATGGCTGCCTGCGTATTCATGTTCTAGCTCGCGAAAGCGCGCTTTTTCTTCAAGCAAGCGTTTGGCATCGCGCACGTTGCCCACCAAGAACACGCTCATGCCCAAACGCAAGTTGGTCAGCAGCCGTTCGTGCAGATGGCAAATTTCAGCCATACCAGCATCAGAAAAGCGCCGATCTTTGCGGATTTTTTTGTCTTCGACGTCTTGCAAAATGCGCTCGATGATGTCGCCGATCTGCTCCATGTTGATGGTGAAGGACACCACATCGGTCCAGCGCCGGCTTTCGCCTTCAGACAGGCTTTCGCGCGAGATCTGCGTCAGGTAGAGCTTGATGTCGGTGTGTAGCGCATCGACCATGTCATCTTGCTGGCGCAACTGCTCGGCCAGCACCAGATCGTTGTTGCGGATCACTGGCAGCACACCGCGCAGCATGGTTTCGACCACATCGGCTTGGTGCATGGCCTCACGTGCAGCGCATGAAATGGCCAGCGACGGCGTGCTGAGCGCCATCGCGTCCAGGTGTTGCGGGCGTTGGGTGGCAAGGTTGGAGGGCGCAAGCATCCAGCGGTCCAGCGCCTTGCCCATGGTGCTCGTGAAACCGACGAACATGGCGGCCAAGACGAGGTTGAAGCAGAGATGGAAGATGACGACTTGCTGATCAATGCCGCCCACCCATTCCGAGAGCAGATCGTGGACATGGGGCAGGAAGGGAATGGCCACCATCGCCCCAACCACTTTGAACAGCAAGTTGCCGACGGGCAGCCGGCGAGCCTCCACCGGAGCCTTGGCTGTGGTCAATATCGCCAAGATGCCGCTGCCGAGATTGGCTCCCACCACCAAGCCCAGTGCGACGGTCTCGGGCACCATCCCTGAGACCGCCAGCGTGGCGGTGAGCAAAACGATGGCCAAGCTGGAGTACGCCATCACGGTCAAGAAGGCACCGATCACGATGTCGAACAGCACTTCGTTGGGCAGCGCTGCCAGCAAACCACGCATGGCCGGCGAAGCGATCAGCGGCTGAGTGCTTTGGACGATGAGTTTCAGCGCCAACGTGATCAGTCCCAGCCCGATGGCCACTCGTCCGAGCCGGCCCGCCGTGGTTTTGGGCTGCGACACGTAGAGCACCACGCCGACAAAAATCAGCAGTGGCGACAGCCAAGACAGATCCAGCGAAAACACCGCCACCATCATGCTTGAGCCGACATCGGCCCCGAGCATCACCGTGAGCGCAGCGGCTGTGGTGACGAGGTTTCGGCCCAGAAACGAGGCCACGATCATGCACGTGGCGGTGCCCGATTGCACCAAACTGGTCACGCCCAAACCCGCCAAAAGCGCGCGGGGCTTGGAGCCAAGACTGATCGCCAGCACATGACGCAGGCTTTCGCCGAAAACGCTCAGAATGCCGGTACGGACCGTTTGGGTGCCCCAAACCAACAAGGCGATGGCGGCGAGCAAATTAAGCAAATGCAACATGGCTGTGATTGTCAAACATATTTCATGAATGTGTGCTTGTTCACAACATAACCCATTGATTATTTTTGATGGGAATGACGCTATTTTTAGGCGACGTCAAGCTCACCCCTTTATTCAAGGAATGCACAGGGATGCAAATGAATGTAATCTGCCGTGAGCGATACGTAACGATGTGGAGCTTTCACGGTATTTTGTTTTGGGCTGAGTGATGTCGCCATCCTTGTAAGGTTCTGTTGGCTGTTGATGGTGCAAGATTCGCCTGCCATGTTTCAGTAAGCGTGGATATGAATCGACATCGAAGGGCTTGACTGACATCAAGGCTTTTTTATTTCGAGTCACATGCTCAGCTGAAACGAAGTTCAACCGCTGACTGTGTCGTGCATCCGGCACGGCCAGCGCAGTCCAGACCCCCCCATGGATGGAGGATGACGATGTCCTACGACTCTCAGTCTTCGTTGCGAAGACGTGCGGCTGTTGCCGTGTTTTCCGACGTACTCGATGAGGCTGCCCTGCTTGATGCCCTTTGGGAGCAACATGACTCAATGCGGGGTGAATCGGTATCGGATGTGATCGCTTTTGTCGATGCTGTCGGTGCCAAGCAGCAATTGGATGCGGCCACCCGTAAACGCTTGTATGGCGGATTTTTCAACGCCTTGAAGGCCTCTGAGGCCAATTTGCCGCCTGACCCTTGGCCCAAGATGCAGGCCCAGCAGTTGGCTCGTATGGCTGAGATCCGTGCCGCTGCGCCTGTGCCGCCGCCAGCTCCGGTCTATGTTCCTCAGCCGGTGCCTGTGCCGGTACCCATCCCCCAGCCTGTGCCTTTGGGCGTCATGCCCGCAGCGCCTGTGGTGGCTCCTCCGCCACCTGCATTGGTCGCCCCCGTGGTGTCAGCGATCCCACAGGAGCCACAGATCATTTTTGGGGCCGTGATGCGTGCAGCGATCATGGAGATTTACCAGTACCACCGAGATGCCGCCGATACGGTTTGGACGGGGTCGCTGGCCGAATTGGAACGTTCGGATATTTCCGATGCGGTGAAAATGCGTTTCAGCCGAGCATGGATGCGGCCGCTCAACGACGATTGGGTGGTGCCGGGCATGACCATGGAGTTGGCTGAATTGATCCGGGTCTTTTTTGTCTCACTGAGCAAGGCTTTTGGTCGCATTGGTGCTGATCAGATCCTTGGTCGTGGCGTGGCTGCCGCTGAAAAATTACCGGAATCTCGCAAGTTTTCACCCAAGCGTTTGCTCTCCGCCCTTTGATTTCGTGATCATCCGCTCAACTTTAGGAGGTATCCATGTCCAACATACCAGCCGGCGTTTCTGATCCGGTGGAGCAAGATAAGTCGTACTCCTATCAGCCGATGACGGCAGCGGAGCGCAAAGTTATTTTCGCGTCGTCCATCGGTACGGTGTTCGAGTGGTACGACTTTTACCTTTATGGCTCTTTGGCCGGAATTATTGCCAAGCAATTCTTCTCAGGTTTGGATCCCACATCGGGCTTTATTTTTGCGTTGTTAGCGTTTGCGGCCGGGTTTATCGTTCGCCCTTTTGGTGCGCTGATGTTTGGCCGTTTCGGCGATATGGTGGGGCGTAAATACACCTTCCTGATCACGATTTTGATCATGGGTTCTTCCACGTTCATCGTCGGGATCTTGCCAAGCTATGCCTCGATTGGCATGGCAGCCCCGATTTTGCTGATCGTCTTGCGCATGGCCCAAGGTCTGGCGCTGGGGGGTGAGTACGGCGGTGCAGCCACTTACGTGGCCGAACATGCGCCACAAAACAAGCGCGGCGCGTACACCTCTTGGATTCAAACCACCGCTACGCTCGGGCTGTTCTTGTCGCTGGCCGTGATTCTGGGTGTGCGCACCTACTTGGGTGAAGCGGTGTTTGCTGATTGGGGCTGGCGCGTGCCGTTCCTGGTCTCGATCGTGCTGCTGGCCGTGTCGGTGTGGATTCGTATGAGCATGAACGAATCGCCCGCTTTCCAGAAGATGAAGGACGAAGGCACCTTGTCTCAAGCGCCGCTGTCTGAGTCTTTTGGGCAATGGAAAAACCTCAAAATCGTGTTGCTGGGCCTGTTCGGTCTGGTCGCCGGTCAAGCGGTGATCTGGTACACGGGTCAGTTTTACGCCTTGTTCTTCCTGACCAGTGTCTTGAAGGTAGACAGCAGCACCGCTAACTTGATGGTGGCCGCCGCGTTGTTGATCGGCACACCGTTCTTCGTTGTCTTTGGCACCTTGTCAGATCGCATTGGCCGCAAGCCGATCATCTTGACGGGTTTGGCCTTGGCTGCGCTGACGTACTTCCCGCTGTTCAACTGGCTGACTGAAGCGGCCAATCCGGATCTCGCCAAGGCTCAAGCCAACGTGCATCTGGTGGTCAAGGCGGACCCGGCGACGTGTTCGTTCCAAGGTAGCCCGATTGCGCGTGAAATCGACTTCAGCTCTGCATGCGATATCGCCAAGCGCGCGCTCGCTCAGTCGGCTGCCAGCTACACGAATGAGCCGCTGCCTTCAGGGAGCTCAGCCATCGTGAAGATCGGTGATCGGGAATTCTTTCCCCCGAACGCCATGTTGAACGCTGCGGGCAATAAGTTTGATGGTTCGAGCGCTCAAGCGATTGCCGACTTCAAGGCTGATTTGAAGGCCGCCTTGGCCGAGGCGGGCTACCCGATCAAAGCTGATCCTGAAAAGGTCAACCACGTCAAAATCATCCTGATCCTGACGATCTTGGTGATCTACGTGACGATGGTTTACGGCCCGATTGCGGCAACGCTGGTTGAGTTGTTCCCAACCCGGATTCGCTACAGCTCGATGAGCTTGGCGTACCACATCGGCAACGGCTGGTTCGGCGGCTTGATGCCCACCATCGCCTTTGCCATGGTGGCCCAGAACGGCGACATTTACTTCGGTCTGTGGTACCCGATCACCATCATCGTGATGACCTTCTTGCTGGGAGTGTTCTTCATCCGTGAAACCAAGGATGTAGATATCTACGCCAAGTACCTCTACTGGCACCCGAACAAGATGAAGTGATTCATCTGCGCTTCTAGCCTGATCAACCCCGGCCTTATCGCCGGGGTTTTTTATTTCTGGATCAGTAGTTTTTGCAGGGCCGGCAGCCAAGGCGCGAGATGCTCGGCCACGCTGTCGCGCACGGTATCGACGATCACTTGGGTGCTGCGTTCAATCTCGATGTTGAGCGCGTCGCCAACCTGTTTGTGGCCAAAGGTGGTCATGCGCAGGGTTTCGGGGATCAACCAAACCTCGAACCAGCCGGCTTGGCGATCAGCTTCGGCAAGGGTGAGGCTGGCACCGTTGATGGCGATGTAGCCTTTGGCAAAGATGTAACGCATCCACGGTGCCGGCACTTGGATGCGCAGCACATGGTTGTTTTCGGGTTGACGGATGCTGGCCAAGGTGGCGGTGAAATCCACATGGCCCGACAAAGGATGTCCACCGATTTCAGCCCCATCGCGTGCGGCCCGTTCGACGTTGATCCGGTCACCGACGTTGAAGCGTCCCAAGGTGGTCAGCGCCAGGGTTTGCTGCATGACATCAAACTGGGCTTGTCCGGTGCTAAATGTGGTGACAGTCAGGCAGACGCCATCGCAAGCGACACTGGCACCGATCTCTAGGCCTTGGTCAAACCCGCCAGGCAAGCTCAGCGTGAAGGTGCGCAAACCGGGACGGTCGGTGATAGCGCTGATGTGGGCGATGCCCTGAACGATGCCAGTAAACATGGGAAAAGCCCCGAAGGGCTGTGGTTATGTGCTGTGGTTTATTGGGCAGACGGCCGAGCCAGATCGCTCAGGCGTTGCTGCCAGCTTGAGGCCTCAAAGCCCACGCTGATGTGACCGTCGGGCCATTCGACCACCGGCCGCTTGATGAGGATGGGTTGCTCCAGCATCAGCAAACGGGCACTGGCGGAGCCATCGACGGCGCTGCGCGCATAGTCGGCCAAACTGCGCCATGTGGTGCTACGTCGATTGAGAAGGGTCTCCCAGCCGACGGCGACCAACCAGCGATCCAAGCAAGTTTCAAGCTGCGTCAGTTGGCGGTAGTCGTGAAAGACATAGGGACGATCCACCGCTTCGAGGGCCGCACGGGCCTTTCTCACAGCGTCGCAATTCGCAATCCCGTAGACGATGGTGGGCATCAAGGGCCTCGCTTCCAGCTTTGGTTGAGTGTGGGTTATTGCCGTGCCGTGCGTGCATTGGTTGGCAAGGTGGCCGGATGGCTACAGCGGTAAGGATTGATGTCCAACCCACCACGCCGTGTATAGCGGGCGTAGACCGCAAGCCGTGTTGGGCGACAGCGGGTCCAGATGTCCATAAAGATGCGCTCGACGCATTGTTCGTGGAATTCATCGTGCCCCCGGTAGCTGACCAGATAGCGCAGCAGACCCGCTTGGTCGATGGTCGCCCCGGTATAAGTGACCTGCACGCTGCCCCAATCGGGTTGGCGAGTGATGAGGCAATTGCTCTTGAGCAAGTGAGAGACGAAGGTTTCGGTGACGGGCGGCTCCGTGTGATCCGCGCTCAATAGCTCCGGCGTCGGCGTGTAGTGCGTGCATTCCAGATCAAGGCGGTCCAGATTGAGACCTTGCAGAGGGGCAATGATTTGGGTCTGAAACTGATCCGGCAGGGTCAGCCGCACGCCAACGCGCAGGCCACACGCGGTACTCAGATCGGTGACGAGGTGCTGCTGCACCACCTCGTGCGAGTCAAAGCGGCTCATGTTGAAGCTATTTAGATACAACTTGAGCGACTTGCTCTCGATGATCGAGACCGAATCGCTGGGCACGATGAAGTGCGCTAGGGCGATTTGCGGCTTGCCTTTGGGGTTCAGCCAAGACAGCTCATAGGCGTTCCAGAGATCTGCACCGATAAAAGGCGGTTGACCTTGAAGGCCCAACTCGGCACGCTTAGCCGCTCGGGGCAGGGGAAAAAGCAGTCCCGGATCGTAAGCCTCACCATAGGTGACGGCTTGACCGAGGGGAGAATCAGTGATCATGGTAGCAAGCGCAAGGCCCAGAAATGGCAACGCCCGCGATGGTAGCGGGCGTTGTTGGTTTTGGGTTGAGCGCGGGTCTTGCCCGCTTGGCGTGGTGGCATCGGAGACCCTTTTACATGTGAAGGGCGTGACCACCCGTGTGCCGTGACGTCACAGCTTGGTTTGTCGGTGTCTGGATAGCGGCCACTGCTGCGTCTGTGCTGTGATTGACCTGAGCCGAGGTCTTTTTCAGAACGTCCGCCATCGCACTCGCTGCCGAGCCAACGACCCAGAAAAACAGGAAGCCAAGGCTGTAAATTTGCATCCGATCTTCACCGATGGGCGCACCATAGACCGAAAGATCAAGCGGATCCACCAGCCCAAAGAACACCATTTCCGCAGCCGCAGCGACCATAAAAGCAGGCCAAAGAACAGAAACAATACGTTGAGCAAGATTCGAATTCATCACAGACTCCCAAACTGATTGAAGGTTGCGGACAGAACTTATTTAAGTCCGCGTAATCAATGTACGTCAAATGAAGGGGCTAAATCTGTGATGAACGGTGAGTCTTTGAAAAGCATAAGGTTTCTTTAACGGTTCGTGATGCTGTTGTCATTTCAGCGTATAGGGTTCATCCAGTGCGGTAGCCATAGAACCACCTCCGGAATCATGGTCATGGCCAGTAACACGACCAGCAAGGCCAGTAAAAACGGCCAGCCTTCTTTCAGCATGGCTTTGATCGGGATGCCCGTGAGCGCATGGGTGACGAACAGCAGCATGCCAAAGGGCGGGGTGATCAGGCCGATCATCATGTTGACGATCACCACCACCCCAAAGTGGACGGGATCAATGCCCAGCTCACGCACGCTGGGCAAAAGCATTGGCACGAACACCAGCAGCATCACGGTGGTGTCAAGAAAGCAACCCAGCACCAAGAACAGCCCGTTGACCAGCAGTAAAAAGCCAGTCGGCCCCAGATGCTGCTCTTGCACATAGCCTGCGACCAAACTGGGAACGCCTTCGGCGGTGAAGGCGTAATTCAGCATGAAGGCCCCGGCGATGACCACCGTGATAACGGCGCTGGCGCGGGCTGATTCAAGAAAGACTTGATACAAGTCCCGCCAGCTCAAGGCGCGGTAGACCACGGTGGACAAAATCAAGGCGTGCAGGGCAGCGACGGCAGCCGCTTCGGTGGGGGTAAACGCGCCGGTGTAAAGCCCGGTGAGCAACACGATGGGCAAGGACAGCGGCAGCGCGGCGCGACCGATCAGCCGAGGCCAGTGCGCCAAGGGCACGGGCTCTTCTTTGGGCATGTTGCGCTTGGTGGCGATCCATTGCACCGTGAGCATCAAAGCGCCGGCCATCAACAGGCCTGGGATCACGCCACCCATGAACAAGGCCCCCACCGAGGTGCCGGAGACCAAGGCGTAGATCACCATGGGGATGGAGGGCGGAATGATCGGCCCGATGGTGGCGCTGGCCACGACCACCGCACCGGCAAATCCCGGTGCGTATTCGGGCTTTTTGAGCATCTGGCGCAGGGTGACCAAACCCGGCCCGGCTGCGTCGGCCAAGGCGCTGCCGCTCATGCCTGAAAAGATCACGCTGACCAAAATATCCACCTGCGCCAGCCCGCCACGCAGGCGGCCGACCAAAAGGCGGCAGAAGTCGAAGATGCGCTCACTGATCGTGCCGGCGTTCATCAAGTTGGCCGCCAGAATGAAGAGCGGCACAGCCAGCAACACGGAGCTGTTCACCAAGCCGCCCAAGGTTTGCTCAGCCACCAAGCCGAGTTCTTGATGCGTGGCGATCAGATAAGCCACGCCGCTGGCGAGCATCGAAAAGCCGACCGGGGCGCGTAGCAGCAAGCCGAGGGTCATCACGGCCAACAGGGTCCACATGCCGGTGCTCATCGAAGGGCGCTCCCGATCTCGTTCCAAAGGGCACGCAGGCTTTTGAAGACCACGGCACAGAGCAAAAAGAGGAACGGGGCATCCACCCACATCCACGGTAGATCCATCACGGGCGTGTTCTCACGGGCCATGAAGTGGATGTAATCCCAGCTGCCCGGTATCGCCCAACCCATCAAACCGCCGATCAAAAGGTGTGCAGCGATGCGCAGCCCGCGTTGCACGCCCGGGGAGCACAGGTTGTAGAGCAGATCGAAGCGGACGTGTTCTTCTTCTTTGAGGACAAAACTGGCCCCCCAAAGCACGATCCAGAGGTACAGCACCATCACCAACTCGTCGGTCCACGGCAAGGGCCGATCCAAGAGAAAACGCGCGCTGATTTGGATGATGAAGACCGTGAACAGGGCAACAAAGAGCCCCACGGCAACCCCATGGGCGATGGACTTCATTTCGTGGCTTGGATGCGATCCAGCAGCCCAGCGGACCAGCTGCGGGCGTAGTCCGAGTTGCGGTAGGTGTCTTGAACTTTTTGACGGAAGGCGGACACGTCGGGGGTGGTCACGGTCAAGCCCTGCTTCTTGAAGGCTTCGAGCAGTTGCGCTTCTTCTTGCAAGCGATGGTCGTTGTTGAAGCGTGCTGCTGCTTGAGCGGCTTCCCGCACCTTGGTTTGTTGCGCCGGGCTCAGACCTTGCCAAGTCTTGTCGGCCAAGGTGATGAACAGGCTATCCACCAGATGCTGGGTCAAGACGATCTGGGCCAAGACTTCGTTGAATTTGGTGGCGCGCAGAGTGGGCAGCGGGTTGTCTTCGGCATCAATCGTGCCGGTCTTGAGGCCCATGTAGACCTCGCCCAAGGTGAGTGGCATGGCCGAAGCTCCGAGGGCGTTGCCCAGAAAGAGCCATTCCTTGCTGGATGGCATGCGCAGCTTCACACCTTGAAGGTCGGCGGGCGTTTGCACCTTGCGGGTGGTGCGTAAACCGAGCTGACGGGTGCCCAAGTACAAGGGGGCCAGCACATGCAAGCCCATGCGTTCGCTGGCTTGACGGTAGAGGCTCTCGCCGATGGAGCCGTTGAGCACCGCTTGCTGATGCTTGGGGTCGCGGATGACGTAACCTGCCGTGAGGATCGAAAAATCGGGCACTTGGCGTGCCAAGTCGAAAGCTGAGACCGAGGCCATCTCCAGATTGCCCCGCGCCATGGCGGTGGGCTCGGCCCCTTGGCGAAACAGGGTGCCGTTCAGATGGATCTGCACGTCGAATTCACCCGGAGCCTGCTTGTCGAGCGACTCTTTAAAGGTCGTCCACATCTTGGCGTGCCAATCGTCGGGTACGGCCGGTGTCGAGATGCGCAGCAGCACCCGCGATCCGGCATCGGCCGGGCCTGTGAGGGTCAGCCCAAGGAGAAAAATCAGGCTCAGATGCAGGAAAAGGCGTCGCATGAGGCAAGAAAAAGAGCAGAGAGGCTGGAATTGTCGGTGATCCCTCATTCACAGCCACGAAAAACCCGGCCGGGGCCGGGTTCGTCGGTGAGGGTGCTGGCCCTTGGCTTAGTAGCGAGCGCTGGGTGTCTTGTGGGTCACGTGCTTGACATGGGACTTCTTGTGCGCGTGTTTTTTCTTGGTGACCTTGGCGTGGTGTTTCGTCCCATGGGTCGCGGCGCTCGCGGTGAACGAACAGGTGGCAAAGCATGCGGCGATCAGGAGAGCCAGCAGTTTATTCATGATGAGAAGGATTGTTGGTGTTGGAAAGGGTGAAACCCTATCACAGCCGCATCTCCAGCCGCAGGTTCCATGTGGTCCATGTGGTGGTGAGGGTGTCGGCCGATTCGGTCATGTTGGCGATGTTCAGGGTGCGGCTCAGACTTTGCTGCTCTGGCCCAAGGTTCCCGGCTCCCAAGCGCAGGGA
>NZ_JBYSVC010000049.1:0-17518 GCF_057922285.1 Leptothrix toolikensis (SeqCode) | reverse complement strand
GCCTTGGCCGCCGCACAAACCGGCGCGCCCCTGCGCCAAGCCCTGCTGGCCCACGCCTTTGGTTGGGCCGAGAACATGGTCCAAGCCGCGCTCAAGTCCGCGCCCTTGGGCCAAAGCGCCGGTCAGCGCATCTTGCAACGCTTGAGCGACGCCATCCCAGCGGTGGTGGAGCGCGCCATGCATCTGCCCGAAGCCGAGCAGCAAGCTTTCACCCCCATGCTGGCCATCCTTTCGGCCCAGCACGAGGCTCAATATTCACGTCTGTTCCGCTCCTGACCCATGCTCAACACCTTCAATACCCTCAACACGTCTCAGCCCAGCCTGCGCACCAAAAAACGGCCGCCCTTGCGCGTCGGTGTCGGCGGCCCCGTCGGCTCGGGCAAAACCACGCTGCTGGAAATGCTCTGCAAAGCCATGCGGGAGAAGTGGGACTTGGTGGTCGTGACCAACGACATCTACACCAAAGAAGACCAGCGCCTGTTGACCGTGGCCGGGGCGCTGGAGCCCGAACGCATCATGGGCGTGGAAACCGGCGGCTGCCCACACACCGCGATCCGCGAAGACGCCTCCATCAACCTCGAAGCGGTGGACCGGATGCTGGAGAAGTTTCCCAACGCCGATATCGTCTTCATCGAGTCGGGTGGCGACAACTTGGCAGCCACCTTCAGCCCGGAACTCTCCGACTTGACGCTCTACGTCATCGACGTGGCCGCTGGCGAAAAAATTCCGCGCAAGGGCGGCCCCGGCATCACCAAAAGCGACTTGTTCGTCATCAACAAAACCGATCTGGCCCCGTATGTGGGGGCCAACTTGGATGTCATGAAAGCCGACACGGAACGCATGCGCCGGATGCCTCAAGGCGGGGTACGGCCCTTCGTGATGACCAACCTCAAAACCCAGCAAGGGCTGGATGAGGTGATCCGCTTCATCGAAACCAAGGGCATGCTGGCGGTCTAGTCCAGCACCTTCGCCTCGATCACCACATCACTGCGGGGCTGGGCCACACAGGGCAGGATCCAGCCGGCGAGCTTTTCTTCGGGGAGCAGACCGGGCCAGTCGATGGTGTGCTGGATGTGACCATCGAGCAGGCGGCACATGCAGGCCCGGCAAGTGCCGTTGCGGCACGAACTCGGTAAACGCACCCCCGCTGCCCAAGCAGCAGCCCACAAGGTCCGCTCAGCAGGCGCTGGCAGTTGGTGACCGCTGGGTTGAATCAAGAGGGTGTGCGCAGGCGAACTCAAGGTCGAGCCAGCTGTTTCTCGACCTCACGGATGAAGGCCGCTGACTGGGGCTCGATGTCGCTGGCGAAGCTGCTCACGCTTTTGCCGTCACGCCCAATGATGTATTTGTGAAAATTCCACGCCGGGGCTTCGCCAGTGCGTTGCGCCAGTTGCCGGTAGAAGGGAATGGCGGCCTCGCCCTTGACCGCTGTTTTGGCAAACATCGGGAAGCGGATGCCGAAGGTGCCTTCACAGAAATCGACGATTTTTTTGGCCGACTCGGACTCTTGGAAGAAGTCGTTCGAAGGAAAGCCCAACACCACCAAGCCCCGGTCTTTGTAGGTTTCGTAGAGCGCTTCAAGCCCCTTGTACTGATGGGTGAAACCGCAAAAACTGGCGGTATTGACCACCACGATCACTTGGTGCTGATACTGACACAGCGATTGCGGCACGTCGTCTTGCAGACGCGGCACGTTGTGTTGCAGCAAAGGGGCGCAAGCGGGTTCAGCCGCCAGCAAGGGGGTACTCGTCCCCAGACCTGCGGCGAACACCAAGCCAGAGACTGCGCCAGCAAACCAGCGCCATCCACGTTGTTTTTCACGAATGTTCATGCCATTTCCTATGCGATACCACGCCATGAAGTTACAAAAAACTGCGGCACCCGGGGGCACCGCAGCGGCAGCTCAAGCGGCCAGCGTGGTGAGTCTCGCCGTAATCGGCGGTGAGTTCTTCGCCGACGGCAATGGCCCTCAACGCGAAAAGCTCAATGCGCCCACCACGCACGCGCAACACCGTGTTGGGTTGGCAAGAGTGGTTGGTGTAGCGCAACGGGTCGGTTGAGTGGGTGGCATCGACGGCGCGCTTGTCTGAGACCTCGATCATCATGATGCGGGCTTGGCTGCGCACCCGCCGATGGGCCTCGCGCACGCTGATGAACTCACCCCGGATCTCACCAATCTTCTTGTAGGCCGGGATCGGTTCAGCCGCAAAAGCCCCCAAGCCATCAATGGCGCTGGGCTGGTTGATGACCGCAAATTTCTGCGGATTTTTCGGCCCTTGGGTCGGTGGAATCACCACCGTGGGCAGCGCCTCGGGCGAAGAAGCATGGGTGCGAAGTTCAGGCATCAGGTGAGGGTAGCCGATTTGCCTACGGGTTAACCAAGGATCACTGGCTATGATCGCGGCGCAAAACACTGAATTTGAAAGCCATGCTGGAACTGCTCGTACAACCCGAAACTTGGATCGCCCTGGCCACCCTCACAGCGCTGGAGCTGGTACTGGGGATCGACAACATCGTCTTCATCTCGATCTTGGTCGAGAAACTCCCCCCCGAAATGCGCGACCGCGCCCGGCGCATCGGCTTGTTCATGGCGATGTTTTTGCGCATCGGCTTGCTGCTGGTGCTGTCTTGGATCATCGGCCTGACCAAGCCGCTCTTTTTCTTCATGGACCACGGTTTTGGTGGGCGGGATCTGATCCTGATCGCCGGGGGCTTGTTCCTGCTTTGGAAGAGCACCGGCGAGATCCATGAAACCATTGAAGGGGCCGAAGAAGAAAGCCACGGCGGTGTGCGTCCGCGCGCCTCCTACGGCGTGGCCATCGTGCAGATCATGCTGATCGACTTGGTCTTCTCGCTCGACTCCATCATCACGGCCGTCGGCATGGTCGATCAGGTGCCGGTGATGATCGCCTCCGTGGTGGCATCGGTCGCCATGATGATGGTGTTCTCCGCCGCCATCGGCCGCTTTATCTCGAAGCACCCGACCATCAAGATGCTGGCCTTGGCCTTCTTGGTGGCCGTGGGTCTGCTCTTGATCGCCGAGGGCTTTGGCAACCATGTCCCGAAGGGCTACATCTACTTCGCCATGGCCTTCTCCGTGACGGTCGAAATGCTCAACATCCGCATGCGTCACCGCCAAGGTGCCGCATGACGACCGATGCGCCCTACGCTGGGCTCACGCCCCATGCGGTGCTCGATGCCCTCGACGCCGTAGGACTGCGCGGCGACGGGCGCATCTTGCAACTCAACTCGTACGAGAACCGCGTCTTCATGGTCCACCTTGAAGATGCAGCGCCCGTGGTGGTCAAGTTCTACCGCGATGGTCGCTGGAGCGATGCGCAGATCTTGGAGGAACACGCCTTCGCTCTTGAGCTCGCTGCTGCGGAAGTCCCCGCCGTGGCCCCTTTGCTCTTGCAGCTCCCCGAAGGCAGCGCCCAGGGTCCGAGCGGCACCCTAGCGCACGTTGGCCCTTGGCGCTTTGCCGTCAGCCCGCGCTGCGGTGGCCGTCAACCCGAGCTGGAAGATCCCGAGACGTTGAGCTGGATCGGGCGCTTTTTGGCGCGGCTCCACCAAGTGGGTCAGGGCAGCGCTTTTACCCAACGCATCCGCCTTGAGAGCAGCCAAGCGGCGCGCACCGCCGTGCAGTGGCTCAACGAGAGTGACCTGTTGCCGCCCGGCAGCCACGCTTGGCACAGCATGGCACTGGCGGCCTTGGAACACGTCGATGCCGCCTTCGCCCGCCACGGCCGCCTACATCTGCTGCGCCTGCACGGCGACTGTCACCCGGGCAATTTGCTCTGGAGCCCCTCGGGGCCGCACTTTGTCGATCTCGATGACGCGGTGATGGGCCCCGCCGTGCAAGACCTTTGGATGCTCTTGGGCGGTACGCGCCAAGAGATGCAAGCCCAGCTTGGGGCCTTGCTCGATGGCTATGAGAGCCTGCGCGACTTTGATCGCCGCGAGCTGGCGCTGATTGAGCCGCTACGCACCTTGCGCATCCTTGGACACAGCGCCTGGATTGCCCGCCGCTGGCAGGATCCGGCTTTTCCGATCGCCTTTCCGGCGTTCGAAAGCCCGTCCTACTGGGCGCAACAAACCACCTTGCTGCAAGAACAAATCAACGCCATGGCCGAGTCACCCCTGGTGGCCTGATGTTGTACGGGCGAAACAATCTCAAGCGCCCGCAACAAAAAGGTCCCTAGGAGGCGGCATTGTTACCGCTGCGCTGACTTCATGCGCCGGGCAGGAACCCGGCCACGGCTCCAGCCGCTAGAGTCTCGCTCCTTCACCGACACGCCGCTGTGACAAGGCTGTCACAGGCCTGTCACAGCCTTGTCACAGCAAGCCCCCATGATCGGGAACGTGAATAGAAAAAGACCCAAAAGCACACAGGAGCGCACCATGACCCCCACCCACACATCCCCCCGCCTCTCACGTCAACTCTGGCTGACCAGCTCGATGGCGGTCGTGAGTCTGGGTGCGAATTCGGTCAGTCGCAGCGGCTCGGGCATCCGATCCCACACCAGCAGCCACTCGGTGGATGAAACCATCCGCCGCATCAGCGATCAAGCCAGCCGCTCCGGGCTGTCGGTCTTCACCCGGCTGACCCAGCCTCAACGCCCCGGTCAACGCTGGGCAGCCGCTTCAGGCACCGTGCTGGTCCTCAGCCATCGCTGTGATGTGGTGCCGGTGCTGCACAGCCCCACCCGCACGATTGATCTGCCCATGGCGATTGAGATCGGCACCAGTGAGGCCGGTGCCACGCAGGTTCGCCTGCATGACATCGACCAAGAAGACATGCGCCGCGAACTGAGCGGTGATGTCCTCCAAAGTGCCAGCACCCTGCCCGAGCTGGTGGCACGGGCACTGGGGCACTGAGCAAAGTCCGACGATATCAGGCCAAGATCAGGGCCTGAATGCGCTTGACGTGCGCCGCCGGATCTTCAAGCTGACCGCCTTCGGCCAACATGGCGTTGTCGAACAGCACTTGAGCTAGATCGTCAAAGGTCGGAGCCCCTTCGGGCAACGCGGCCAGCTTCTTCACCAAGGCGTGCTCGGCATTCACTTCCAGCACGGGCTGGCTGTTGGGCGCAGGTTGGCCGGCTTGCTTGAGCATGCGGGCCAGGTGACCGCTCATGTCGCCTTCTTCCATCACCAAACAAGCCGGTGAATCGACCAGCCGGGTGGTGACGCGCACGTCTTTGGCACGCGCAGCCAAAGCGGCCTTGATACGGTCCAAGGTCGGCTTGAAGCCTTCGGCCACCACTTCAGCTTGCTTTTTCTCTTCTTCGTCCTGGAGCTGGCCCAGATCGACCGCGCCCTTGGCCACGCTTTGCAGGCTGTGACCTTCGAACTCATAGATATGGCTGAGCATCCATTCATCGACCCGATCCGTCAGCAGCAAGACCTCGATGCCCTTTTTCTTGAAGATTTCAAGCTGCGGGCTATTTTTGGCGGCGGCCAAGCTGTCGGCGGTGATGATGTAGATGGCCTCTTGGCCGTCCTTCATGCGGGCAACGTAATCGGCAAAAGAAACCCCCTCGTCAGCGTGGGTCGAAGCGAAGCGCAGCAACTTGGCCAGACGCTCGCGGTTGGTGTGATCCTCGCCCAAACCTTCCTTGAGCACCGCACCAAACTCTTTCCAAAAGGCGGCGTACTTGGCTTTGTCGTCGGCGCTCTCGCTATCGGCCAAGCTTTCCAGCATCGACAAAACGCGCTTGGTCGAGCCTTCACGGATGGCGCGCACGTCGCGGCTTTCTTGCAGCAACTCACGTGACACGTTCAGCGGCAAATCGGCCGAGTCGATCACGCCCTTCACAAAGCGCAGGTAGACCGGCATCAGCGCTTCAGCGTCGTCCATGATGAAGACGCGCTTCACATACAGCTTGACGCCACCCCGCTTGTCGCGGTTCCACAGATCAAAAGGAGCCTTGGCCGGGATGTAGAGCAGCTGGGTGTATTCGCTGCGGCCTTCAACGCGGTTGTGCGTATAAGCCAACGGGGCGGTGTTGTCGTAGGTGAGCTGTTCATAAAACGCCTTGTACTCAGCGTCGGTGATATCAGACTTGGAGCGCGCCCAAATGGCAGCAGCCTTGTTGACTGCCTCCCACTCGTCGGCGATGACGTTTTCGCTCTTCTCAGCGTCCCAAGTTTCCTTGTGCATCAGCACCGGCAACGAGAGGTGGTCCGAGTACTTGCTGATGATGGACTTCAGCTTCCAAGTGCTGAGGAAATCCTCTTCTTCGGCCCGGACATGCAAGATGACATCGGTGCCGCGTGTTTCGCGGGTGATGGTCTCGACTTCAAAGTCTCCCGTGCCCTCGCTGCTCCAGCGCACGCCCTCCGAGGCGGCCAAACCAGCGCGGCGCGATTCCACCGTGATGCGATCCGCCACGATGTAGCCCGAGTAAAAACCCACACCGAACTGGCCGATCAGATTGGCATCTTTGGCCCGATCCTTGTCTTGGCCTTCGAGCTTGGTCATGAACTCCTTGGTGCCGCTCTTGGCGATGGTGCCGAGGTGGTCAATCGCTTCTTGGGCCGACAAACCGATGCCGTTGTCGCTGATGACGATGCGCCGAGCTTGCTTGTCAAAGCTCACCCGCACTTCAAGGTTGGGCGAGTCCTCAAACAAGGCGTTGTTGTTCAGCGCTTCAAAGCGCAGCTTGTCGCAGGCGTCCGAGGCGTTAGAGACCAATTCACGCAGGAAAATTTCTTTGTTGGAGTAGAGCGAGTGCGTGACAAGGTGCAGCAGTTGCTTGACTTCGGCTTGGAAAGAAAGAGTTTGTTTGGTCATGGTCAGAAAAAGAGGAAAGAGCTCTGGGCGTCTGCGCAGAACTTGGAGGCAGCCACGCGCTTTTCAAGGCAGAAAAGAAAAACAGCACGTGGCCCCAAAGCGACAAGATGCTACGAAACGTTCTTAAAACGGGCATAAGCCAAATTTCCAGCCTCCTGATGCCCATTGAGTTAAAAAACGCTCCTTACATTGCGATCTCTCGTAGCGTCGTGATTTACTTCTCGGCTTGGATCAAGGATCATCCGATGCTGTCATCGTCCCCGTTCATTCCATCGAGCTGCAGTGGCTGAAAACGTCATCGACCCCTCCGCCACCAATTTGGCTGGCATCGCCCGTGTTCTTGTCAACGCGGGAAAATTGAATCAAAAGACCGCCGAGGAGCTGACACGCAGTGCGCGTGAGCAGCGGCGCACCTTTGTTTCAGCGGTCATCACAGCCGGCGTCATCTCGGCGGCCGATCTGGCCCATGCCTTGTCGTCCACGTTGGCGATCCCCTTGGTCGATCTGGCGGCCATCGACATGCGCAAGATCGCGCCCAACTTGGTCGATGCGCGCACCCTGAGCGAATGCCAAGTGGTCGCACTGGGCAAACGAGGCAACCGTATCTTCATTGGCGGTGCCGACCCAACGGCCCAAGATGTCATCGACCGAATCAAGTTTGCCACCCAGCTCACCCCAGAGTGGATCTTGGTCGAGCACGACAAGCTGGCCAAACTGCTCGGCACCATCAACACCTCGACCGCCGAGGCGTTGGAATCCATGGTGGGTGGCGACTTCGACTTTGATGTCGAAGAGCAAGACCCCAACGCCAAGCCGGAAGAAGAGGCCAACGAAGCCGACGACACGCCGGTGGTGCGCTTCTTGCAAAAGATGCTGGTCGATGCGATCAACCTGCGCGCCTCCGACTTGCATTTCGAGCCTTATGAGCTGCACTACCGGGTGCGCTTTCGCATCGACGGCGAGTTGCGTGAAATGGTGCAGCCGCCCGTGGCCATCAAAGACAAGCTGGCCTCGCGCATCAAGGTGATCTCGCGCATGGACATCGCTGAAAAGCGCGTGCCGCAAGACGGTCGGATGAAGTTGAAATTCGGCACCAAGTCGATCGACTTTCGCGTCAGCACCTTGCCCACCTTGTTCGGCGAAAAGATCGTGATCCGGGTGCTTGACTCCTCCTCGGCCAAACTCGGCATCGAAGCGCTGGGCTACGAGAAGGAAGAAAAAGATCGGCTCATGGCCTGCATCCAGCGCCCTTACGGCATGGTGCTGGTGACCGGCCCAACCGGTTCGGGCAAGACAGTGTCGCTCTACACCTGCTTGAACATCCTGAACCAGCCCGGCATCAATATCTCGACCGTCGAAGATCCGGCCGAAATCAACTTGCCCGGCATCAATCAAGTCAACGTCAATGACCGAGCGGGGCTGACCTTCGCGGCCGCGCTCAAATCTTTCCTGCGCCAAGATCCCGACATCATCATGGTGGGCGAAATTCGCGACCTAGAAACCGCCGACATTGCCATCAAAGCGGCCCAAACCGGCCACATGGTGCTCTCGACCCTGCACACCAACGACGCGCCCACCACGCTGACCCGGCTGCAAAACATGGGTGTGGCCCCGTTCAACATTGCCTCCAGCATCATCTTGATCACCGCCCAGCGGCTGACACGGCGGCTGTGTGAAAGCTGCAAAGTCCCCGCCGACTACCCCAAGGAAGCCATGATCCGGGCCGGCTTCAAAGCCGAAGAGCTGGACGGTTCGTGGAAGCCCTACAAAGCCATCGGCTGCTCCTCGTGCAACAACGGCTACCGGGGCCGGGTCGGTATTTACCAAGTCATGCCGATCTCTGAAGAGATCCAGCGCATCATCTTGAGCCAAGGCACAGCGGTAGATATCGCCAAGCAAGCAGGGGTGGATGGTGTGCGCGATCTGCGCACCTCCGGTTTGGTCAAAGTACGGTCGGGAGCCACCACACTTGAAGAAGTGATCGGCTGCACCAACCAATAACCAGAGAGTTAAAGGCATATGGCCACAGCGGCAAAAGCGGCACCGGCGAAGAAAAAGGTCAAAGAGCTGATCTTCCAGTGGGAAGGCAAAGACCGAGGCGGTCGGATCGTGCGCGGCGAAATGAATGGTGGCGGCGAAGCCATGGTCAGCGCCAGCTTGCGCCGCCAAGGCATCATGGTCACGAAGATCAAGAAGCGCCGATCCTCGGGCGGCAGTGCGATCAAGTCAGCCGAAATCGCGGTGTTCACCCGCCAATTCGCCGCCATGCTCAAGGCCGGTGTGCCGCTGCTGCAATCGTTCGACATCGTCGGTCGCGGCAGCGCCAACCCACGCATGACCCAGATGCTGTCGGACATCCGCGCCGACATCGAGACCGGCTCCAGCCTCTCAGAGGCCTTCCGCAAGTACCCGCTGCTGTTCGATTCGCTCTACTGCAACCTGATCGAAGCCGGCGAAGCCGCCGGTATTCTTGAAGCGCTGCTCGACCGGCTGGCGATCTACCAAGAAAAAACCCAAGAACTCAAATCGAAGATCAAGTCAGCCCTGACCTACCCGATTGCGGTGTTGGTGGTGGCTTTCGTGGTGGTGGCCGTGATCATGATCAAGGTGGTGCCATCCTTCAAAGAGGTCTTCACCAGCTTCGGTGCCGAACTGCCCGGACCGACCTTGGTGGTGATGTACATGTCCGAGTTCTTCGTGTCGTACTGGTACCTGATTTTTGGCGGGATCGGTGGTACAGGCTATTTCGCTTTTCAAAGCTGGCAACGCTCACCCAAGATCCAAATGCTGGTGGACCGCGCCATGCTCAAGATGCCGATCTTTGGCACCTTGGTCTACAAAGCGACTGTGGCACGCTGGACCCGCACTCTGTCCACCATGTTCTCAGCCGGTGTGCCGCTGGTCGAAGCCCTTGACTCGGTGGGCGGGGCCTCCGGCAACGGTGTGTTCACCATCGCCACCGAGCAAATTCAACGCGACGTCTCCAGTGGCGTCTCACTGACCTCGGCCATGCAAACCAGCGCCCTCTTCCCCCCCATGGTGCTACAAATGACAGCCATTGGTGAAGAGTCCGGCGCCTTGGATCAGATGTTGTCCAAGGTGGCTGACTTCTACGAGAGCGAAGTCGATGAGGCCGTCAAGGGCCTGTCGAGCCTGATGGAGCCGATCATCATCGTGGTGCTGGGCACCATCATCGGCGGCATCGTGGTGGCGATGTATCTGCCCATCTTCAAGATCGGTCAAGTGGTTTGATCCCATGCCAGAGCTTTCTTTGTCTTGGTTGTTGCACCCCGCTGGGCTGGCGGTCTTGGGCCTGATGATCGGCAGCTTTCTGAACGTGGTGGTGCATCGCCTGCCGATCATGATGCAGCGCAGTTGGTGGGGCGATGTGCAGGCCCAACTGGCGGATGGCGCAGGCTGCAAAAGCGTCTTCGGTACACACGCCCCCTTGCGGCCCAGCGAGCTGGCCGCTCAAGCCTTGGGCAAGGCGCTGCACGCGCTGCCCCGACTGGATCTGGCCATCCCGCGTTCGCGCTGTCCGCACTGCGGCCATGTGCTGGCGTGGTGGGAAAACATCCCGGTGCTGAGTTGGCTGATCCTGCGCGGCCGCTGCAAGGGCTGCGCAGCACCCATCTCGATGCGCTATCCGGGCGTCGAAATCGCCAACGCTGCCTTGTTTGCGGCGATGGGTGTGCGTTTTGGCACCGAGCCGGTGACGCTGCTTTGGTGCTTGGTCGGCGCTGTGCTGCTGACGGCTGCGCTGATCGACTGGGATACCACCCTCTTGCCCGACAGCCTCACGCAACCGCTGCTTTGGCTCGGATTGATCGCTGCGGCCATGGGCTGGACCCTGCCGCTCAGCAGTGCCCTGTGGGGGGCCGTGGCGGGGTATTTGAGCCTGTGGAGCGTGACCCAGCTCTTTAAGCTCATCACCGGCAAGGTAGGCATGGGCGAAGGTGATTTCAAGCTGCTGGCCGCACTGGGGGCCTGGACGGGTGGCGTGATGATTCTGCCCATCGTGCTGGCCGCCTCGCTGGTGGGTGCCGTGGTCGGGTTGGGCATGAAAGCCACCGGCCAGTTGCGCGAAGGTGTCTACGTGCCTTTCGGACCTTTTCTAGCCGGCGGGGGCTTGGTGGTCATGCTGGCCGGCCCCGAGCGGGTGATGGGCTGGATGGGATGGGCCTAAATCCCCGCTGGGGCCTGACCGGCGGTATCGCCAGTGGCAAGAGTTCGGTCGCGGCGGCTTTACAACGTCGCGGTGCGCTGATCGTCGATACCGACCGCATTGCGCACGATCTCACCGCCCCCGGTGGGGCTGCGATCTCCGCCCTGTCGGCCACCTTTGGCCCCCAAGCCATCACCGCTGAGGGTGCATTGGATCGCAACCACATGCGGGCCCTCGTCTTTGCAGATCCACAACAACGGCAACGCCTCGAACAGATCCTGCATCCCTTGATCGAGCTGGAGGCGGAACGCCAAGCCGCTTTGGCCTGCACGGGTCAGCCGGTGGTCTTCGATGTGCCGCTGCTGGTCGAAACAGGCCGCTGGCGCGCCAAGGTCAACCGGGTGTTGGTGGTCGATTGCCCGGTCGAGCGCCAAGTCGAGCGCGTGCGGCAACGCAATGGCTGGGACGAGGCCACCATTGCCCGCGTCTTGGCCAGCCAAGCCAGCCGTGAGCAGCGCCGCGCCTGCGCGGATGCGGTCATCGTCAACGACGGCACTGATCTAAGCCAGTTAGATGCCTTGGTTGGCACACTTTGGGACGTTTGGTGCAACTCGTTCGATACAGCCAACGCCCCGCTATGAAACAATTCGGCCCTTGCGCCGGAGGCCCTTGCCTTGATCCTTTACGAATATCCTTTCAATGAAAGCACCCGCACCATGTTGCGGCTCGAACATTTGTTCGAGCGCTTGGACGTGCTGGTCGCCCGTGATGCCCCGGTGGATCACCATTTCGCCTTGGCCACCCTGTTCGAGATCATGGATGTCTCGTCACGGGTGGACCTCAAGAACGACCTTTTAGGTGATCTGGAGCGTCAACGTGCCACGCTGATCAGCTATCGCGGTAACCCCGCCATCTCGGAAAACGCCCTCGAACAAGCCATTACCCTGGTTGAATCCGCCAGCCAAGCGCTGCGCGGCACGGTCGGCAAAGCCGGCCACGCGCTCACTGCCAATGAATGGCTGATGAGTATTCGCAGCCGCATCAACATCCCCGGCGGCACCTGCGAATTCGATCTGCCGGCTTACTACGCTTGGCAACAGGAAAGTCCGGCCAAACGCCGCAGCGATCTGGAAGGCTGGATCGGTGTGCTGCGCCCGCTGTCGGATGGCTTGGATGTCAGCCTCGGTTTGCTGCGCGATGCGGGCGGACCGCAAAACGTCATGGCACGCAACGGCCAGTTCCAGCACAACCTGAGCGCTGGACGCAGCTATCAGTTGCTGCGGCTGCGCATCGACCCCAGCCTGAAACTCGTGCCCGAGATCAGCGGCCACCGGCTGATGGTGTCGATCCGGCTGATGCGCGCTGACGCCGAAGGTCGCCTGCGGGCCGTACCCGAAGACGCACCGCTCGAAATCACGCTCTGCGCCTGAGCCTGAGCCTTCACCCACAACACAACCCAACCTACCCACGCTCCTCGGCGAGCCACTCCAGCACCGGCCATGTGCCGGGCAGGACCGGCTCGACCGTGACCGGCAGGCTCTGCCACGCCATGGTCTGGCCTTCACGCATCTCGAAAGCGCCGGTCCAGTCGTCGATCTTGCAAAAATGCAGCCGCACCCGGGCATGGCTGTAGTCCATGAGCTGCACCTTCCACGGATGCACCTTGCCCACGGTGATGCCGATTTCTTCGTGCAGCTCGCGCCGCAAGGCTTGCTCGACGGTTTCACCGGGCTCGAACTTGCCGCCGGGGAACTCCCAGTAGCCCGCCCAAACCTTGCCGGGCGGGCGGGTAGTGAGCAAAAAGCGCACCTCTTGACCCTCGGCGTCACGCTCAATCAACACGCCCACCGCCACATCGACCGGCACCCGGCCTTCGCGGGCCTCGTCCTCGGTGACACGCCGGGCCTCGGAAGGCCTCACCGTTGATTCACTCGGCACGTTGCTCATGACGCCCCGCGTAATCCTTGGCGAACTGAAACGCCACCCGGCCCGAACGCGAACCGCGCTCCAAGGCCCAGATCAGGGCTTGCTGCCGCGCCGCGCTGATCGCCGTCTCGCTGACCTCGAAAGAACGCAGCCACTGCGCCACGATGCTGAGGTACTCGTTTTGCGAGAACGGATAAAAACTGACCCACAGACCAAAACGTTCCGATAGGGAGATCTTTTCCTCGATGGCCTCGCCGGGATGCAACTCGCCGTTCTCGTCGTGCTTGGCCGAGAGGTTGTCCTTCATGTGCTCGGGCAGCAGGTGGCGACGGTTCGAGGTCGCGCAAACCAGCACGTTGTCACTGGCTTGGGCAATCGAGCCGTCCAAGATCGACTTGAGCGCCTTGTAGCCCGACTCACCGTCGTCAAAGCTGAGGTCGTCGGCAAAAAGGATGAAACGCTGCGGCAAGCCGGCGATCTGATCGACGATGTCGGGCAGATCGACCAGATCGGCCTTGTCCACCTCGATCAAGCGCAACCCTTCGGCGGCCCATTCGTTCAAGCACGCCTTGATGAGCGAGCTTTTGCCCGTGCCGCGTGCGCCGGTCAGCAACACGTTGTTGGCCGGCAAGCCCTGCACAAACTGGCGCAGGTTGCGTGTTAAACGCTCTTTTTGCGGCTCAACTTCTTGCAGATCGGCCAGCCGGATCGGGGCCAGATGCCGCACCGGCTCCAACGAGCCGACTAGACCGCGCTTACGCCAGCGACAGGCCACCACGGTGGACCAATCGGGGGTCGGGGTGGCCACCGGCAAGGTGGCTTCGAAACGTGCCAGCACCGCTTCGGCCCGGGTGATCAGGGCCAACAGGGCCGGGGTGGCGGACAAGGTATTCAGGGCAGCATCCATGACAAAACCAGATCGAGATGTTCGGTGGGGCTGCGTTTGAAATCCGAGCGGGCGAAGCGTTGCAGCCGCCCCATCGCAAAGCCCACCATCATCGAAGCCCGCGCGCTCACCCCCACCGGCTGCGGCGCGCTGCCCGGCTCGTCCGTCGCGCCGCGCAAACATTGCCGCAGTTGCGCTTCGACCCGATCAAAGAACTGGTTCATGCGTAGATGCAAACGCTCGTGCTCAAAAACCAGCGCATCGCCCACCATGACGCGCGCCATGCCGGGGTTCTTCTCGCCGAACTGCAACAGCAAGGCCACCACCCGGGCCGCTTGTTCCGGATGGAAACCTTCGCGTTCAACCCTCTGATGGATAAGCGTAAAGACACTGGTTTCGATGAACTCGATCAGCCCCTCAAACATCTGCGCTTTGCTGGCGAAGTGGCGGTACAAAGCTGCCTCGCTCACGCCAAGACGCGCAGCCAGCGCGGCAGTGGTGATGCGTTCGCTGCCGGGTTGCTCAAGCATCGCGGCCAAGGTCTGGAGGATTTGCTCACGCCGCTCACCCGGTTTGGGCCGCTTGCGCACGGGTGACGCCGCCAAGGCGACCTCGGAATCAGCCGCATTGACTTCTTCAGGTGTGAGGTCAGACATCAAGTGAGGGCCAGCAATCGTTGAAAAGTGCGGATTTTGTCACACACATAGGCTGGTTTTCGATGCAAACCAACGCTTACACGGGGGGTTGGCGGGGTTCTCGGCAGCCAGCGCTGCATCCACACCGTGCGCATCCCTACACGTCGGGCGGCCTTTTGATGCGCCAGCGTGTCCTCCACCAACACGCAACGCCCTGCCGGCACCTTCAGACGGGCAACCAAGGCGCGCAGCATGCGCGCATCCGGCTTGGGCCGGAGATGGCCAAACATGCGCATCTGCTCGATGCTGATCACGGCGTCAAAGCAGCGCCGCAGCCCCAACGCGGTGAGCACCCGCTCGGCATACTCGGCGGGCGCGTTGGTCAAGATGAGCTTGCGGCCTGGCAAGCGTCGCAGGGCCGCCACATCGTGCGGATGACTACGCAGCCGCGCCTCCAGCCCTGGCAGACGATGGGTTTCTTCGAGAAAATGGCCGGCCTTGACCCCGTGATGACGCATCAACCCGAGCAAGGTGGCCCCGTAACGGTGCCAATAGTGCGTGCGTAAACGCTGGGCTTCGGCTTCAGCCACCCCCAGCTCGCGGACGATGTAAGCCGTCATCGCTCGGTTGATGCCGCCGAAAGCCGCCTGCGAGGCGTCATGCAGCGTGTCATCGAGGTCAAAGAGCCAGACAGTCGAGCGATTTGGCATGGTGTGGGCGTCAGATAATGCGCCATCTTCAAATTAGAACAGCGTCACTGAGGAAAAGTGTGGATGTCTAGGACAGGTGAATCAACGATGCCCCTGCAATCCCTACCGGGCGAGGCGGGAGGCATGGATGGGTCCTTGGCGCTGACGTCGGTACGCACTCGGTGCAGTCTGCGCGGCATGCTGCTGGAGGTTCGCATTGAGCAATCCTTCCGCAACACCACCGCGCGCCCCTTGAGCATCAGCCCGGCATTTTCACTGCCCGCACAAGCGGTCTTGCTCGGCTTGGATGTGGTGATGGGCGGGCGGCACCTGCGCTCTCAAGTGGCCGACAAACACACCGCCAGCTTTCAGCGCGAACCAACCTCCGCCGCGCACGCCTCAGCCGACGACACCGACGTGCTGCTGGAAAGCAACCATGATGGCAGTCAGACCCTGCATCTCGGCGATCTCGGCCCGGGTGAAATCTGCCTCATCACGGTGCGCTACGGTCAAACGCCCCGCTACGAGCGCGGCGAACTCCACCTAAACATCCCCGCCACGATCAACCCGTACCGCAGCAGTGCGGTGCGGGCCGCTGTCAAGACCGAAGAGATCTTCGACCTTGCCATCAACATCTACGGCGATTGGGCTCAAGCACACATCAGCTCGCCCACGCACCCGATGACCTTCTTGGCGCGGGGGAGTGAGGATGAGGGCTCGATGGCACAAAGCGTGCGGGTCAGTTTGACGCGCCGCAGCACCCCCGAGCGCGATGTCATCCTGATCCTCAGTGATCTCGCTCAGGAAAGCCTGAGCATGGCGTGGTGTGAATACGACCCCATCAAGACGGATCAAGTGGTCGCTCTGCTGGCCTTTCAACCCGACTTACCGGCCCGGCAAGATCCGATGGCCCTCAAGATCTTGGTGGACTGTTCAAGCGCCATGTCGTCTGAGGACATCCGCACCGCACGTCGTTTGCAGCAAAGCTTGGTCGCCCAACTGCAAGCCGAAGATCAATTCAGTCTGTCCCGATTTGGCAGCCAAGTTCAGCACCGCCCCCTGTGGTACGCCAATGAAGCCTGCAAACTGGCCGCCCGCCACGCCGCCCAAGACCTAAGTGCGCGCATGGGCAACCCCTGTCTGCATGCGGCCTTGCAATCCACCTTGGATCAAACCGTTGAGCAAGCTTGTGATGTCGTGCTCATCACCCAAGCGCAAGTCTCCGACATCGACGCCACGCTGCTGGTGGCCAAACACAGCAAGCAGCGCATCTTCATCCTCTGCCTCGGCACCGGCTCGACCCACGCCCACGCTCTGCTGCGTCAGGTGGCGGAAGTCAGCGGAGGGCTCTTTGAGCTTGTGCCTTCGGGCCAAACCCCCGAGGTGATTGAGTCGGTCGAAGCGATCCTGAACCGACTGCTGCACCGTCTGCGCAGCGAACAACGCTTCGGTCTGGCCCTGCAATGGCCCGAAAACATCGAGCCGATCTGGCAGTCGCCGATGCCGCATTCGATCTTCGACGGCGACACCGTGCTGGTGCATGCGATCCTGAAAAAACGCCCCCAAGGCCATGTGCGCCTGCTGGGCTACAGCAAAAAGGCCAAACAAGACGACCGGCGGCCCCTGTGGCAACGCTTGCTGGCTTTCATTCGGCGGCCGTCTTACAGCGCTCTTGGTTTAACCCAGCACACCCACAGCAATCGGTGGCAAGAAAGCCTGCACACCATCGCCACCCTTTACACGGTCAGCAGCGAAGACATCCCCAGTCCCCTGCCGGTGCGCCCAACCGCCACCGAGCTCGCCCGCATGGTGGCCGCCTGCCGCTATCAAGAACAGCCCCAGCCTTGGCTGGCGGTGCAGTACCAACTCACCACCCGCTCGACCCTGCTGATCTTGGTTCATCCCCACGAGGACGCTCATCAAGCCTTGGATCGTCCGCCCGCCTTCAAGCTGCGGCAAAAACGACCGCCCCCGCTGCGGCCCCTTTCGCAACCAGTGGGCCGGCAAGAGCCGGTGTTCGCCGTCCTGAAGCGGCCCGCCTCCCCAGTCCCTCCCATCACCACCACCCGCCCCTTGAGCCCGTGGGAGTTCAGCCGGGTGTTCGAACAGCGTCAACCCAACGACTGGCCCACCACCCTCCAAGGTCTGCGCGACATGGGTTTGGGCAAAGGTGTGATCACTTGGTTGGTCTGCCATCTCTCCGAAGGCCCCGCAGGCGACATCGACGTGGCCGCCGGCATCCACGCCTTCCTCACCTTCTTCGCCCACCCCCTCACCCGCCAAGCGCTCCACCAAGGCCACGCCATCCCGGCGGCCCACCCCTTACGCCAACACCCCGACCCCCGCCTCGCCCGCATGAGCCACGACTTCTCCAGCATGACAGGAGAAAACTGGCCGGCGCTTTGAACAGACTACCGACCC
>NZ_JBYSVC010000048.1:0-17578 GCF_057922285.1 Leptothrix toolikensis (SeqCode) | reverse complement strand
GACTTGATCGAATCGGGCAAGTGCTTCTTCCTCAGCCGGCCGCGCCGCTTTGGCAAGAGCCTGCTGGTGGACACGATGAAGGAGCTGTTCGAGGGTAACCGGGCGCTTTTTGCCGGCTTGGCGGCCGAGACGCGCTGGGACTGGCGTCGGCGTCACCCGGTCATTCAGATCAGCTTTTCGGATGGGGTGTTGCAAAGCCGGATGGAGCTGGATCGGCGCATCCACGACATCTTGCGCATCAACCGCGAGCGGCTCGGGCTCGTTCTGTCGCCCGGCGTTGATCCTGCGGATGTGCCGGGCAACTTGCTTGACCTGATCCGTATGGCACATCGGGAGATCGGGCAGCAGGTTGTGGTGCTGATCGACGAATACGACAAGCCGATCCTCGACAACATCACCGACGCCCGCGTGGCTTTGGCGATGCGCGAGGGTCTGAAGAACCTCTACTCGGTGCTGAAAGGTGCCGATGCCCATTTGAAGTTCGTTTTCCTGACGGGCGTGTCGAAGTTCAGCAAGGTCAGCCTCTTTTCTGGCCTGAATCAGCTCACTGACATCACGCTTGATGCTGAATACAGCGCCTTGTGTGGCTACACCGATGCCGATATTGACAGCGTGTTTGCGCCGGAGCTACCGGGGCTGGATCGGGAGCGCATCCGGGCTTGGTACAACGGCTACAACTGGCTGGGCGAGTCGGTCTACAACCCGTTCGACGTGCTGCTGCTGTTTCGCAAACGGCGCTTTCAAGCCTATTGGTTCGAGACAGGTACACCCACCTTCTTGGTCAAGCTGCTGACCGAGCATCGCCAGTTCACACCTGATCTGGGACGGATCGTCGCCAGCGAGGATGTGCTTTCGACTTTTGACGTGGATGCGATCCTGCCCGAAGCGCTGCTGTTCCAAGCGGGCTACTTGACGATCGCTTCGTTTGAAGAGCTGCCGAACCAGTACGAGCTGACGCTCAAATACCCCAACCACGAGGTGCAAGCCAGTCTGAACGGCAGCCTGCTGCGCAGCTACGCGGGCGACCCCAGCGAACCGGGCCGGCACACGGGCCGACTCTGGCGCCTACTTAAGGCGGGCGATGTGGCTGGCATGCAAGCGCTGTTCCACGCCTTCTTTGCCAGCATCCCGCATGACTGGTACCGCAACAGTCCCATCGCTCAGTTCGAGGGCTACTACGCCAGCATCTTCTACAGCCACTTTGCTGCGCTGGGTTTGGACATCGTCGTTGAGGACACCACCAACCACGGCCGCATCGACATGACCGTGTTGGCCTGCGGCGCGGTCTGGCTGTTTGAGTTCAAGGTGGTCGAACTGGTGCCGCAGGGCCGGGCGTTGCAGCAGCTCAAGGACAAGGGCTACGCCGACAAATACCAAGCCCGAGGCGAGCCGATCCACCTGATCGGCGTCGAGTTCAGCAAAGCAGAGCGCAACATCGTCAGGTTCGAGGTGCAGACCTTGCCTGCCGCTGCAGCGGGCTGATCCGGCGTTGCGGCCGGGCGGGCTCGCTACACTCGGGCCTCATGAGCTCCGCCAGCCCCGTTCTGCCCCGCCGCAAGCTGCCGATTGGCCTGCAAAGCCTTGCCAAGCTGCGCGGCGAGGGCTGCTATTACGTGGATAAGAGTGGTTTGGCGATCGACCTGATCGAGGCGGGCTCGTACTTCTTCCTCAGCCGGCCGCGCCGCTTCGGCAAGAGTCTGCTGGTCGATACCTTCCAGGAGCTGTTCGAGGCCAACCGGGCGCTGTTCACCGGGCTGGCGGCCGAATCGCGCTGGGACTGGTCGCAGCGCCATCCGGTCATCCGCATCAGCTTCGGCGGTGGCGGGCTGACGAGCGCCGAGCGGCTGGAGCAGCGCATCTTCGAGATCTTGGACGACAACGAGCGCCGTCTGGGCGTTGTCTGCCGGCACCAGAGCGTGGGCGGTCGGTTTGCCGAGCTGATCGAGCGCGCGCACGCGCAGCACGGTGCGCCGGTGGTGGTGCTGATCGACGAGTACGACAAGCCGATCCTCGACAGCATTGAGGACCGCGCCCTCGCCACCGTGATGCGCGAGGGCCTCAAGGCGCTGTACGGCATGCTCAAGGAGGCCGATGCGCATCTGAAGTTCGTGTTCCTGACGGGGGTGACCAAGTTCAGCAAGGTCAGCCTGTTTTCCGGGCTGAACCAACTGGTCGATCTCACGCTTGATCCGCAGTACAGCGCGCTGTGCGGCTATACCGACCACGATGTGGACACGGTGTTCGCGCCCGAGCTGCCCGGGCTGGACCGCGACGAGATCCGCCGCTGGTACAACGGCTACAACTGGCGCGGCGAGTCGGTCTACAACCCGTTCGACCTGCTGCTGCTGTTTCGCAACCGGCAGTTCCGGCCCTACTGGTTCGAGACCGGCACGCCCACCTTCCTGGTCAAGCTGCTGACCGAGCGGCAGGTACACACGCCGACCATCGGCCAGACGGTGGCGACCGAGTCGCTGCTCTCGACCTTCGACGTGGACACCATCTCGACCGAGGCGCTGATGTTCCAGGCCGGCTATCTGAGCATCGCCAGCGTCTGGGCCATCCCCGGCCGGCTGGAGCTGACGCTCAAGTACCCGAACCAGGAAGTGCAGGCCAGCCTGAACGACAGCCTACTCAAGAGCTTTGTCGGTGACGCCGCCGTGCCCGGGGCGCAGATCAGCCGGCTTTGGCGCGTGCTGCACGCCGGTGACGTGGCGGGCTTGCGCGAGCTGTTCCACGCCTTCTTTGCCAGCATCCCGCATGACTGGTACCGCAACTCACCCATCGCCCGGTTCGAGGGCTACTACGCCAGCGTGTTCTACAGCCACTTCGCCGCGCTCGGCCTCGACATCCGCGTCGAGGACGTCACCAGCCAAGGCCGCATCGACATGACCGTGCTGTTCGCCGGCGCGGTCTGGCTGTTCGAGTTCAAGGTGGTCGAACTGGTGCCGCAGGGCCGGGCGTTGCAGCAGCTCAAGGACAAGGGGTATGCCGACAAATACCAAGCCCGAGGCGAGCCGATCCACCTGATCGGCGTCGAGTTCAGCAAAGCAGAGCGCAACATCGTCAGGTTTGAGGTGGAGACGTTGCGGCCCTGGTTGCTGCCCGCCTCACCCCTCATGGTCTTGTAACGGCTAAAGTCCATCCCCATGACAAATACATCGACCTACACCCCCCCACACATCTGGACGTGGAACAAGGAAAACGGTGGGGCTTTTGCCAGCATCAATCGCCCTGTGGCCGGGCCGACGCATGACAAGGCCTTGCCGGTGGGGCGTCATCCGTTGCAGCTTTATTCCTTGGCCACGCCCAACGGCGTGAAAGTCACTGTGATGCTGGAAGAGCTGCTGGCGGCAGGGCACACAGGGGCTGAGTACGACGCTTGGCTGATTCGCATCAATCAGGGTGAACAGTTCAGCAGCGGCTTCGTGGCGGCCAACCCCAATTCAAAAATTCCGGCGCTGGTGGATCACAGCGGGCCAGAGCCAATTCGGGTGTTTGAGTCAGGGGCGATCTTGATGCATTTGGCCGAAAAGTTCGGAGCCTTTTTGCCCACCGAGCCGAGCCAACGGGCTGAATGCTTGGCTTGGCTGTTTTGGCAGATGGGTAGCGGACCGTTCATCGGCGGTGGTTTCGGTCACTTCTATGCCTATGCACCCACCAAAATCGAATACGCCATCGACCGCTACGCGATGGAAACCAAGCGCCAACTTGATGTGCTCGATCAACGCTTGGCCGAGAACACCTACGTGGCCGGCGAGGACTACACGATTGCCGACATGGCGATCTGGCCTTGGTATGGCCTGCTGGTGCAAGGCCAGCTGTACAACGCGGGTGAATTTTTGCAAGTGCAGACCTACCCCAACGTGCAACGCTGGGCCGAGCTGATTGCGGCGCGCCCGGCCGTGCAGCGTGGTCGCATGGTCAATCGCACTTGGGGTGAGGCGTCGAGCCAACTGCACGAGCGCCACGACGCCAGCGATTTCGACACCCGCACCCAAGACAAAATCGGCTGACTTCGCCGACTCACCGCCGACGCTGAACGCCTGTTGGGCGAAAGGTGCTGCACAAAGCGCTGGGTTTCATCCGGGTTACATGGCAAGATGCCCGCCGTCAGTTCAATGACAGTTCAGCGATCAATCGACGACGGCGGCTCATGCAATCCAACAGTGAAACAGGGTCTTGGTGGCGCGGGGCGGTGATTTATCAGATCTATCCGCGCAGTTTCCAAGACAGCCATGGCGATGGCATCGGCGATTTGCCCGGCATCACGCGACGGCTTGAGTACGTGGCGCGGCTGGGGGTGGATGCGATCTGGATTTCGCCCTTTTTCAAGTCGCCGATGAAGGATTTCGGCTACGACGTGGCCGACTACCGCGATGTCGATCCGATCTTTGGCACCTTGGCCGACTTTGACGCGCTCTTGGCGCGCGCCCATCAGCTCGGGCTCAAGGTGATGATCGATCAGGTGCTCTCGCACACCTCAGACCAGCACGCTTGGTTTCAAGAAAGCCGCTTGAGCCACGACAACCCCAAGAGTGATTGGTACGTCTGGGCCGAAGCCAAACCCGATGGCACCCCACCCAACAACTGGTTGAGCGTGTTTGGCGGCTCAGCGTGGCAGTGGGACTCGCGCCGCCGCCAGTACTACTTGCACAGCTTTCTCACCAGCCAGCCTGATCTGAATTTCCATTGCCCAGCGGTGCAGGACGCTTTGCTGGGCGAAGTGCGCTTTTGGTGCGAGAAGGGTGTGAACGGTTTCCGCTTCGACGCCTGTAACCACCAAGTTCACGACGCGCTGCTGCGCGACAACCCGCCTGCCTTGGCCGACGATGGGCCGGTGAGCACCGTGCGCGCTGACAACCCCTACGCGATGCAGCGGCATCTGTTTGACAAGAGCCAGCCCGAGAACCTGCGCTTTTTGGAGCGTTTGCGCCCGCTGCTCGATGAGTTTGGCGCGGCCAGCATCGGTGAAGTGGGCGACGAGAACGCGCCGCCGTTGATGGCGCTCTACACCGAAGCGGGCAAACGCCTGCACATGGCCTACAGCTTTGCGTTGCTCACGGCCAATGGCGCGGCCGAGCACATCCGCCGCGAGGTCGAGCGGCTGGAGCTTGAGATCGGGCGCACCGGCGGTTGGGGCTGCTGGGCGCTGTCGAACCATGACGTGCCGCGCATCGCCAGCCGCTGGGCACCGGCCAAGGCTGAAACCTTGCTGGCCTTGCTGTTGAGCTTGCGCGGCAGCATCTGCCTTTATCAAGGCGAGGAGCTGGGTCTGCCGGAAGCCGAGGTGCCGTTCGAAGCGTTGCAAGACCCCTATGGCAAAGCCTTCTGGCCCGAGTTCAAGGGCCGCGATGGTTGCCGCACGCCCATGCCTTGGCAGCGTGACGCCGTGCAAGGCGGTTTCTCCAGCGCCGAGCCGTGGCTGCCGATGTCGCCCGCGCACTTGCCTTTGGCGGTCGATGTGCAAGAGGCCGATCCGGATTCCACCCTGCACGCCACCCGCGCCTTGCTGGCTTGGCGACGCCAGCATCCAGCTTTGCGTGGGGGTGAGATGCGTTTCCTGCCTGCGCCGGACGGGGTGCTGCACTTCGAGCGCTCGACAACGGCCGAGCGACTAGCGCTTGCTTTCAACCTCAGCGATGAGGCCGTGAGCATCGAGCCTTTTGGGCTCATCCCGGCCTGGGCTTGGCGGGTCACAAGTACCCCTGAAATCACTGAAACCCCTGAAAGCACCTTATGAGCATTGAGCAGCGCATCGAGATTGAGCAACAGCGCCTAGATCAGCTCATGCGCGCCGAAGAGGGCGATCCCTTTGGCGTCCTGGGTCGGCACAAGGACGTCGCCAGCGGCCACAGCGTTGTGCGCGCTCTGTTGCCTCAAGCGGTGGCGGTGGCGGTGGTCAGCCCCAGCGGCCAGTGGTTGGGCGATCTACATCGTCAAGGCCACAGTGCTTTGTTTGTCGGTGCCGTGCCGGCTTTGGGGGCGGATCAGGATTACCGCCTGCGCGTCAATTGGGGCTATCACGTCGAAGATCACGATGACCCCTATCGTTTTGATCCCTTGATCGCTGATCTGGATGTCTGGCTGCTGGCTGAAGGCACGCATCACCGGCCTTACGAATGGCTGGGCGCGCATCCACAAATGCATCAAGGCGTGCCCGGAACGCGCTTTGCCGTCTGGGCCCCTTCGGCCAAGCGGGTCTCGGTGGTCGGCAGCTTCAACCAATGGGATGCCCGCCGGCACCCGATGCGCCTGCGCCATGAGTGCGGCGTGTGGGAGCTGTTTGTGCCGCAGGTGGGTGAGGGCGATGTCTACAAGTTCGACATCCTTGGCGTGGATGGGGTGGCGAGGGTCAAAGCCGACCCCTTTGCTTTTCGCGCTGAGATGCGGCCGCAAACTGCCTCGGTGGTGCAGCGCTTGCTGCCCGGCGTGGCGATCAGTGCAGAACGCCGCCAAGCCAATGCGCTCGACGCGCCTATCAGCATCTATGAAGTCCACCTGGGTTCATGGCGCAGGTCGGCCGATGGGCGCTGGCTGAGCTACGCCGAGCTGGCTGAGCAGTTGATTCCCTACGCGGTATGGATGGGCTTTACGCACCTTGAATTGCTGCCGGTGCATGAGCATCCCTTCGACGGTTCTTGGGGCTATCAGCCGGTGGGGCTGTACGCGCCGACCTCGCGCTTTGGTCGGCCCGAAGATCTACGCGCTTTTATCGAAAAAGCCCACGAGGCGGGCTTGGGCGTGCTGATCGACTGGGTGCCCGCGCATTTCCCGAGCGACGCGCACGGCTTGGCCAACTTCGACGGCACGGCGCTTTATGAGCATGCCGACCCGAAAGAAGGCTTCCATCAGGACTGGAACACGCTGATCTATAACTTTGGCCGCACGGAGGTGCGCAACTTCCTAGCCGCCAATGGCTTGTACTGGATTGAGCGCTTTGGTATTGATGGCCTGCGTGTGGATGCCGTGGCTTCGATGCTGTACCGCGACTACAGCCGCAAACACGGCGAATGGATTCCCAACCGCCACGGCGGGCGCGAGAACTTGGAAGCCATCGACTTTCTGCGCCGCATGAACCATCTTGTTGGCACCGAGCGGCCCGAGGCGATCACGCTGGCTGAGGAGTCAACCTCCTTCCCGCTGGTGAGCCGCCCGCCCAGCCCGGACTTGAACAGCGGCGGTTTGGGCTTCCACTTCAAGTGGAACATGGGCTGGATGAACGACAGCCTGAGCTACATGGCGCTCGACCCGATCTACCGCAAGCATCACCACGACCGGCTGCGTTTTTCGCTGATGTACGCCTTCAGCGAAAACTTTGTGCTGCCGATCTCGCACGACGAAGTGGTGCATGGCAAACGCTCACTGATCGGCAAGATGCCGGGCGATGCGTGGCAGCGCTTTGCCAACTTGCGCGCCTTCTACGGCTACATGTGGGGCCACCCCGGCAAGAAGTTGCTCTTCATGGGCTGCGAGTTCGCCCAAGAGCGCGAGTGGAATGCCGACACCAGTCTCGACTGGGGCCATCAGGATCAACCGGCGCATGCAGGTGTGCAGCGCTTGGTGCGCGATCTGAATCATGTGCTGCGCCATTACGGCGCGCTGCACGAACAAGACGTGAATGCAGCCGGCTTTGCTTGGCTGAGCCACGAAGACGCTGATCACTCGCTGTTGGCTTTTGAGCGCCGTGCGCGTGACGGCTCAGCCGTGCTCGTCATCTGCAACTTCACGCCCGTGCCGCATCAGCACTGGCAGTTGGGCGTGCCGCAAAGCGGTTTATGGCGCGAGTGCCTCAACACCGATGCCAGCATCTACGGTGGCACCGGCTTGCACAACCCGCCCATGCACAGCTACCCCGAAGCGCATCAGGGCCACCCGCATTCGATCTGGATGACCGTGCCACCCTTGGCCACCGTGATGTTGGTGCGTGAGGCGGATGTCGAAATGAACCCCAGCACTGAGATGGGGCCGCTCCTTTGATGCAAGCTGGCGCACCTTGGCCGTTGGGGGCCACCCCGGATGCCACCGGCTTGAACATGGCGGTTTGGGCTCCGGATGCGACCCGGCTTTGGCTGTGCTTGTTCGACGAGCAAGGCCAAACCGAGACCCGGCGGATCGCCTTGCCCGCATGTACCAACGGGGTCTGGCATGGTTACCTGCGCCGCGAAGAAGGCGGCGTCGTGGGCTTGGTCTACGGGCTGCGGGCCGAAGGGCCTTGGGCCCCTGAGCACGGCCATCGCTTCAACCCGGCCAAGGTGCTGTTCGATCCTTGGGGCCGTGAGGCCGTGGGCAGCTACAGCCGGCCCAACGTGGCCGAGCTGGACATGTTCCGAGGCGATGACCCACGCGATAACGCGGCGGTGGCGGTCAAGGCAAGGGTGTTGGAGCCAGGCTCAGGGCGAACGGATGCGGTGAAACCTGCCTCTGCGGCCCATCGAGTCATCGCCGAAGTCCATGTGCGCAGCGCCAGCCGCTTGCACCCGGAGGTGCCCACCGAGCTGCAAGGCACCTATGCCGGCTTGAGTCATCCGGCGCTGATTCGCCATTGGCAGGAACTGGGTATCACCACCCTCAGCGTGTTGCCGATTCAGTTGCGCGCTGATGAAGAGCGCCTGCAACGCTTGGGGCTGTCGAACCATTGGGGTTATTCGACCTTGGGTTATTTCGCGCCCGAGCCGCGTTACTGGAGCGGCCGCGCAGGCACCAGCCCGACGCAGGAGTGCCGCGCCATGGTGGACGAGCTGCACCGCGCCGGGCTGGAAGTGATTCTGGATGTGGTGGGCAACCACAGCGCTGAGAGCGACGAAACAGGGCCAACCTTGAGCTGGCGTGGCCTGAGTAATGCGCGCAGCTACCGACTCGATGCCCGAGACCACTCGCGCTATGTCAATTGGGCCGGTTGCGGCAACGTCTTCGACTTCAGCCAACCACGTGTCGTTGAGCACTTCATTGCCTCGCTGCGCTATTGGGTGGAGGAAATCGGCGTGGATGGTTTCCGCTTCGACTTGGCCCCGATCTTGGCGCGTGACCGGCATGGGCACTTTGAAGCGGGTTCCGCCTTTTTTGCCGCCCTGCAAGCTGATCCCGTGCTGGCCCGAGTGCTCTGGATCGCCGAACCGTGGGATCCCGCCCATGGGGGCTATCAGCTTGGGCGCTTCCCACCGGGTTGGCTGGAGTGGAACGACCGTTTTCGCGACACCGCGCGTTGCTTTTGGTTGGGCGCGGGGGGAAATCGAGGGGCCTTTGTCCACCGTTTTGCAGGGTCAAGCGTCAAGTTCAATCATGCTGGCCGCGCGCCCAGCGCCAGCGTCAACTTCATCACCGCCCACGACGGTTTCACGCTGCGCGATCTGCTCAGCTTTGAAGAGCGCCACAACGAGGCCAACGGCGAGCACAACCGCGACGGCCACGGCCATAACCTCAGTTGGCACTGCGGGGTGGAAGGCCCGAGCACGGATCCCTCGGTGTTGGCTTTGCGTTTGAGACTTTCGCGTGCGCTCTTGGCCACGCTGCTGTTGGCCCAAGGCACCCCCATGCTGCTGATGGGCGACGAGCTGGGGCACAGCCAGCAGGGCAACAACAACGCCTATTGCCAAGACAACCCATTGAGCTGGCTGGACTGGGCCCAAGCCGAAGCAGCAACAGGTTCAGGAGCTGATCTGCGGGCCACGGTCGCTCGGCTTTTGACGCTGCGTCGTCAAACGCCTGCTTTGCAGCTTGATCGCTGGCTGGCTCACGCCGATGTGAGCTGGCTGGAGCCAAGCGGAGCACCCATCAGCGGCAATGCTTGGGGCGACGATCACGCCCGGTCCTTGGCGGTGTGGCTGCATCCGCCAGGGCTGCAAGCGGTGCTGATCTTGATCAATGCTGCCGACCGAGCTTGCTGGTTCCATCTACCCGATGTGGAGCGCGAGGGCGCAAAGGCGTGGCAGTGGGTTTTTGCCAGCGACCAGCCCGGGGGGGCCGTGGCCAGCGACACCCCCCAGCGCCCCATGCTTTGCCCGGCACGGTCCGTGCTGGTGGCCATCCAATGACCCATGACGACCAAGAGGAGACCCCATGCATGTGACTGTTCAAGTTCAAGCAACTACACCCTTTGCGGGCCAGCGCCCGGGCACCTCGGGCCTGCGCAAGAAAGTAGGCGTCTTTGCCCAGAGCGGCTATCTGGAGAACTTTGTCCAAGCCTTGTTCGACGTGCTGCCTGACGTACAAGCACCGCTCCAAGGCCAGACCTTGGTGTTGGGCGGCGATGGCCGTTTCTACAACCGGGTGGCGGTGCAAACCATTTTGCGCATGGCCGCTGCCAACGGGGTGGCCCGGGTGTTGGTGGGCCAGGACGGCTTGCTCTCAACGCCAGCGGCCAGCGCGGTGATCCGCAAGCGCGGGGCCTTGGGCGGCATCATTTTGTCGGCCAGCCACAACCCCGGCGGGCCCGATGGCGACTTCGGCATCAAATACAACATCGCCAACGGTGGCCCGGCACCCGAGAAAGTGACCGAAGCCATCTTTGCCCGCACCCAAACGATCCAGAGCTACAAGATCATGTCCGGCACGCCGGAGGTTGATCTATCCCGCCTTGGCGAAAGCTGGCTGGGTGAGATGGTGGTGCAGGTCATCGACCCGGTGGATGACCATGCTGAGCTGATGCAGCAGCTGTTCGACTTTGAAGCCATGCGTGCGTGGTTCAAGGCCGGTCACCGCATGCGTTACGACGCCATGGGTGCCGTGGGCGGGCCCTATGCCCACCGCGTGCTCGAAGGCCTGCTGGGTGCGCCCGCAGGCACGGTGGTCAACGGTGAGCCGCTCGAAGACTTTGGCGGCCATCATCCGGATCCCAATCCGGTGCATGCCGCCGAACTGATGGCGGCCATGAGCGGTGCAGATGCCCCCGACTTTGGGGCCGCTTCGGACGGGGACGCTGATCGCAACATGATCCTTGGGCGTGATTTCGTCGTCACCCCGTCCGACAGCTTGGCGATCTTGGCGGCCAACGCCACCTTGGTGCCCGGCTACCGCGCGGGTTTGGCGGGCATTGCGCGCTCGATGCCGACCTCCCAAGCCGCCGATGTGGTGGCCAAAGCGCTGGGCATTCCCGCTTTTGAAACCCCCACGGGCTGGAAGTTTTTCGGCAATTTGCTCGACGCCGGTCAGGCCACGCTCTGCGGTGAGGAAAGCTACGGCACCAGTTCGAACCATGTGCGCGAAAAAGACGGCCTCTGGGCGGTGCTTTTCTGGCTCAACTTGCAAGCCGTGACCGGCAAATCGGTCGAGGATTTGGTGCGGGCGCACTGGGCGCGCTTTGGCCGACACGTCTATTCGCGTCACGACTGGGAAGGTGTGGCGGTGGCCAAGGCCGATCAACTTATGGCCGAGTTGCGCGCCAAGTTGCCCAGCTTGACGGGGCAGACCTTGGCCCCGGGCTTGACGGTGCGCGTGGCCGATGACTTTGCCTACACCGATCCCATCGACGGCTCGGTTTCAACCCAGCAGGGCGTGCGTTTGCTGTTCGAGAGCGGCGCGCGGCTGGTGTTCCGGCTGTCGGGCACCGGCACCGAAGGCGCGACCTTGCGGGTGTACTTGGAGCGGTTTGAACCCGATCCGAGTTGCCACGATAGGCCGGTGCAAACCGCGCTGGCTGATTTGATTGCGTTGGCCGATACTTTGGCCGCCATTCGCCATCACACCGGGTTGACGGGCCCGACGGTGGTGACCTGAGAGAGAGAAAGAGGAGACCTATCATGACAAACCAAACCAGTAGCCTGTCCACGTTGACATTGACCAAGCGCACCATGGCGCTGGTCTTGGCGGGGGGGCGCGGCTCGCGCCTGAAGGATCTGACCGACCGGCGCGCCAAGCCAGCGGTGCATTTCGGGGGCAAGTTCCGCATCATCGACTTCGCACTGTCGAACTGCCTCAACTCCGGTATGCGCCGCATTGGCGTGATCACGCAGTACAAGTCGCATTCGCTCTTGCGCCACATGCAGCGCGGTTGGAGCTTCCTGCGCAACGAAATGAACGAGTTCGTCGATTTGTTGCCCGCGCAGCAACGCCTGGATGAAGACAGCTGGTACCGGGGCACGGCCGACGCGATCTATCAAAACCTCGACATCATCCGCAGCGCGATCCCGCCCGAATACATCGTGATCTTGGCCGGTGATCACATCTACAAGATGGATTACTCGCTCATGCTGGCCGATCACGTGGCGCACAAGCGGGGCGTGACCGTGGGTTGTATTGAGGTGCCGCGTGCCGAAGCCTCGGGTTTTGGCGTCATGGCCATTGATGAGCAGCGCAACATCAGTGAATTTGTCGAAAAGCCGGCCGATCCGCCCGCCATGCCCGGCAACCCCGAGGTCTCGCTGGCCAGCATGGGCATCTACATCTTCACGGCCGAGTACCTCTACCGCCTGCTCGAAGAAGATGCGCATGACGAAAAGTCCAGCCACGACTTTGGCAAGGACTTGATCCCCAAGGCTGTGGGTGAAGGCCAAGCGCTGGCGCACCCGTTTTCGATGTCAGCCATCGCCAATCCGCCGTACTCGCGCGCTTACTGGCGTGACGTTGGCACGGTCGATGCTTACTGGGCGGCTAACCTCGACTTGGCCTCGGTGACCCCCGAGCTCAACATGTACGACCGCGACTGGCCGATCTGGACCTATCAAGAGCAATTACCCCCCGCTAAATTTGTCCATGACGAAGCGGGTCGGGTGGGTACGGCGCTCAACAGCTTGGTGTCGGGGGGCTGCATCGTCTCGGGCGCTTCGGTGCGTCATTCGGTGCTGTTTTCCAACGTGCTGGTGCGCTCCTATGCCGATATCGAAGACACGGTGGTGTTGCCGGACGTGCAGATCAATCGTCATTGCCGCGTGCGCAAGGCCGTGATCGACCGGGGTTGCAAGTTGCCCGAAGGCTTGGTGATCGGCGAAGACCCGGTGCTGGACGCCCAGCGTTTCCACCGCAGTGAAAACGGTGTGGTGTTGGTGACCAGCCGGATGCTGGAAGCTTTGTGAGCGAAAGGGCTGCGATGCGTGTCTTGCAAGTCTGTGCCGAGATCTTCCCGTTGCTCAAAACGGGTGGTTTGGCCGATGTCGCGGGTGCTTTGCCTGCGGCGCTGCGTGAGCAGGGCGTGGAAGTACGGGTGTTGTTGCCCGGTTTCGATGCCATCTTGGCCGACCTGACCGATGTCGCCGAGGTGGCTCAATTGGCGGCACCGCCCAACTTGCTGGGCCGCGTTTCGGCGCGACTGCTCTACGGGCGGCTGGCCTCTTGTGAGGGGGTTAGCGCTTACGTGATTGATGCGCCCAACTTCTATCACCGTAACGGCGGGCCTTATGCCGATGCGTCTCAGCGACCTTGGGGCGACAACCACCGCCGCTTTGGCCTGCTGGGCTGGGTGGCGGCCCAACTGGCCCAAGGTCTTGATGGCTATTGGGGCCCCGATGTGGTGCATGCCCACGATTGGCACGCCGGTTTGGTGCCTGCTTATCTGCGTGCAGCAGAACGAGCCTTGGGGCGGCGCTTGGCCGCCTCGGTCTATACCGTGCATAACTTGGCCTACCAAGGCTTGTTTGCCGCTGGGCAGTTCAACGATCTCGATTTGCCCGATGACTTCTATGGCGTACACGGTCTTGAGTTTCACGGCCGGTTGAGCTTTATGAAGGCGGGGCTGTACTTTGCGGATCAAATCACCACCGTGAGTCCGAGCTATGCGCGCGAGATCCAAGGTGGTGAGCAGGGTTGCGGGCTGGATGGTTTGCTGCGTGACCGGCGCGACCAGTTGCACGGCATCCTCAATGGTGTTGATCCCGCCGTCTGGCATCCCGGCCACGACCCTGAGCTGCCGGCGCGCTTCAGCCAAGGCCGCCTGAGCGGCAAAGCCCGCTGCAAGGCCGAACTGCAAGCCCAGCTTGGCTTGACGGTGGATGCCAACGCGCCCTTGGCCTGCGTGGTCAGCCGACTCACCAGCCAAAAAGGGCTGCATCTAATCACCCAAGTGTTACCGACTTGGCTGGAGCGGGGCGGGCAGTTTGCCTTGCTGGGCAGTGGGGACGCCGATCTGGAAGCTGCTTTCAAGTATCAAGCGCAGAACCACCCGCAAGCCGTGGCGCTGCGTATTGGCTATGACGAAGCCTTTGCCCACCGACTCATCGGTGGCAGCGACCTCATTTGGGTGCCTTCACACTACGAGCCTTGTGGCTTGACTCAGCTTTACGGCTTGGCTTACGGCACGCTGCCCGTGGTGCGGCGCGTCGGGGGCCTGGCCGATACCGTGAGCGATACGCGTCTCGAAACCCTCGACAGCGACGCCACGGGCTTTGTGTTTGATGATTTCCATCCTGCGGCTTTGGCTGCGGCGCTGAACAAGGCTTGGGCTTTGTGGAGCCGCCGCAGCGACTGGCGGCGCGTGCAGCGCCGGGCCATGCAACAAGACCACACCTGGGACGGTGCGGCCAAGCGGTACATCTCGGTGTATCGCTGGGCGGCCAGTCACACCCCTTTTTGAATCAAGGACGTTTTGTCCAAGGACTTTCCCATGACCATGGATCTAACCCAGTTCGAGCACCAATACGACCACCTCACGCACGATGTGGCCGATGTCAAACGTGCTATCTCCAACAAGCTCATGTACACCGTGGGCAAGGATCCTGTCTCGGCCCGGCCTGAGGATTGGCTGCACGCGGTGTCCTACGCCGTGCGCGACCACCTTGTCGAACGTTGGATGAAGACCACCCGGGCGCAGTACGCCCAAGATGTCAAACGGGTTTACTACCTCTCGGCTGAATTCTTGATCGGCCGGACCTTCACCAACGCCATGCTGGCCCTGGACATGATGCCGGTGGTGCGTCAAGCCTTGGCGGAGCTGGATGTCGATCTGGATCTGATCACCGAGCTGGAGCCCGACGCGGCGCTGGGCAACGGCGGTTTGGGCCGCTTGGCGGCTTGTTTCCTCGATTCGATGGCCACGGTGGGCGTGCCGGGCTTCGGTTATGGCATCCGCTACGACTACGGCATGTTCCGTCAGCGCATCATTGACGGCCGTCAGATGGAGTCGCCCGATTACTGGCTGACGCACGGCAACCCGTGGGAGTTCCAACGCCCCGAGATCACTTACACGGTGCGTTTTGGCGGTCATCTGGAGCCCATCGGTCATGGCTCAGACAGCAGCCGCGTGCGCTGGGTGGGCACCGATGATGTCTTGGCGATGGCCTACGACACCATCATTCCGGGCTACGGCACGGAGGCAACCAACACGCTGCGACTCTGGTCGGCCAAGGCCACCGAGGAAATCAACCTCAACGCCTTCAACCGGGGCAACTACTTCGGTGCTGTTGAGGGCAAGAACCATTCAGAAAACGTCTCGCGCGTTTTGTACCCCGATGACTCCACCCCCTCGGGGCGGGAGCTGCGCTTGCGTCAGGAGTACTTCTTCTGCTCGGCCAGCTTGCAAGACATCGTGCATCGCTATTTGCGTACCCACACCGGCTTCGATGCCTTGCCCGACAAGGCCAGCATCCATCTGAACGACACGCACCCGGTGCTGGCCATTCCTGAGCTGATGCGCATCTTGGTCGATGAGCATCAAGTCGAATGGACCAAGGCCTGGTCGCTGTGCAAACGCATCTTCAGCTACACCAACCACACCTTGATGCATGAGGCGTTGGAGACTTGGCCGATTGAGATTTTTGGTCGGGTGCTGCCGCGCCATTTGCGCATCATTTTTGACATCAACGCGGTGTTCCTCACGGAGATCACGCCCCAAGTGGGTGGCGATGCCGATCTGTTGCGTCGGGTCTCGCTGATCGACGAGCGGGGCGAGCGGCGTGTGCGCATGGCCTATCTGGCGGTGGTGGCGAGCCACTCGATCAACGGCGTCTCGGCGCTGCATTCCGATTTGATGCAGCAGTCGATCTTTGCCGACTTTGCGCACCTGTGGCCGGAACGCTTCAACAACAAGACCAACGGCGTGACACCGCGCCGCTGGCTGGCGCAAGCCAATCCGGGCCTGGCCAACTTGATCGACCAGCGCATCGGGCGCGGCTGGCGGCGTCAGCTCGATCAGCTCGAAGGCCTGCGTCATGCCATGGAGCTGCCGGGCTTCTTGGGTGCCGTGCGCCGGGTCAAGCGGCAGAACAAGGAACGCTTGGCGCGCTACGTGCAGCAACAGCTTGGCGTGACCATCAAGCCTGAGGCCTTGTTCGATGTGCAGGTCAAGCGCATCCACGAGTACAAGCGCCAGTTGCTTAACGTGTTGCATGTCATCACGCGCTATCAGCGCATCCTTGACAACCCGGACGCGCAGTGGGTGCCGCGCGTGGTGGTCTTCGCCGGCAAGGCCGCGTCGGCCTATCACACCGCCAAGCTGATCATCAAGCTGATCAACGACGTGGCGCGGGTCATCAACAACGATGAGCGCATCGGTGATCGCCTCAAGGTGGTGTTCATTCCGAACTACAGCGTGAGCTTGGCCGAGATCATCATCCCGGCAGCCGATTTGTCGGAGCAGATCTCGACGGCGGGCACCGAGGCTTCAGGCACCGGCAACATGAAGTTCGCCCTGAACGGCGCACTCACCATCGGCACACTCGACGGGGCCAACGTCGAAATCTTGGAAAACGTTGGGGCGGACAACATCTTCATCTTCGGCAACACCACGCCGCAGGTGGCTGAGATCCGCGCCCACGGTTACCAGCCGCGTCAGATCTATGACGCCAATCCGGCCTTGGCCCAAGCCCTTGATGCCCTGCGCGACGGCGTGTTCAGCCCGGACGAGCCAGGTCGCTTCCAGCAGATCTTCGACACCTTGGTGAACTGGGGTGATCACTATTTGCTCTTGGCCGACTACGCCAGTTATGTCGAAACCCAGACCAAGGTCGATGCGCTGTACCGCAACAGCGACGAATGGACCCGCCGCACGGTGCTCAACATCGCTGCGATGGGGCCGTTCTCCTCGGACCGGACGATTGCGCAGTACGCCGATGAAATCTGGAAAAGTCGTCCGGTTGTGCTCGATTTCGGTCCCGAAGGGATTTGAGACGGCGGGTAACACGCCGAGTTGTACGGGGGTGGGCATTAAACTCGCGGCTCTTTCCAGACCTGCCGAGGATGTTTCATGCCACTGCCCCCGCTCCTCTTGCCCATGTCACCGCGCGACCAAGCCGTCATGCTGAGCAAGCCTCGGCGTGTACGGGGTTTCACCCTGCTTGAGTTGTTGGTGGTGATGGTGATCATTGGCTTGTTGGCCGGGATCGTGGCCCCGCAGTACTTCAATCAACTCGGCAAGAGCAACGCCAAGGTGGCCAAGGCCCAGATCGAATCCTTCGGTCAGGCCTTGGATCAGTACCGGCTCGATATGGGTCAATACCCCACCACCGAGCAAGGTCTGGGCTCTCTGCGCCAAGCGCCGCCCAACACGGCGCGCTGGCAAGGTCCGTACCTCAAGCGGGAGATCCCGAACGACCCATGGCAGCGGCCTTATCAGTACCGTGCCCCAGGTCAGCATGGCGATTACGACTTGCTGAGCTTGGGCTTGGACGGTCAGCCCGGCGGGGATGGCGAAGCCGCTGACGTGACGTCTTGGTAA
>NZ_JBYSVC010000047.1:0-17868 GCF_057922285.1 Leptothrix toolikensis (SeqCode) | reverse complement strand
CATGCCCAGTACCCGCACCCTTTTGGATCTGATCAAGCTCGAACTCAAACACGCCAAGCTCAGCTACGCCGATCTGGCGCGTGAGTTGGGTTTGTCCGAGTCAAGCATCAAACGCATGTTTGCCCAAGGCGGCGAGATGCCGTTGTCGCGCGTGGATGAGATCTGCCGCGTGCTCAAGACTGATTTCGCCGAGCTATCGCGCAAAGTCGCCGCAACGCAACCACTGCGCCGGGAGCTGAGTCTGGCGCAGGAGCGCGCCGTGGTGGCCGACCCCAAGTTGCTGCTGGTGGCGGTTTGCTGCCTAAGCCAATGGAGCTTCGAGCAGATGACGGCCATGTATCGTCTGAGCGCGACAGAGGCCACTCGCCATCTGGCTGAACTGGATCGCTTGGGCATCATCGAGTTGCGGCCCTTGAACCGCTACAAGCTGCAAGTGGCCAAGACCTTGCGCTGGCGCCCCCAAGGGCCGGTGATGCAGTTCTTTCGCGAGCGCGTGATGGCGGATTACTTTGCCGGGGGCTTCGACGGCGAGCACGAATTGCTGATGCTGGTGCATGGCCAGCTCGGTCACGGCATGGCCCGCGAATTGACCGAGCGCCTGCAACGGGTGGCCGACGACTTTGCCCGCCAGCACTTGCTCGATCAAAAATTGCCCGACGCCGAAAAGCGCCCCTACACCTTGGTCATGGGCATGCGCTCTTGGCTGTTCGAGCCTTTCCGTCACCTACAGCGGGCAGAAACAACCTCTCAGCGCACTTCAATCACCTCACCGCCCAAACCCGAGGCGCGCAGGAACTGAAATACCGAGTCCACCGTGATGGTGTCGATCTTGCCGCTGTAACGGCGGGCATCGGGGTGATCGTCAAAAGCGACGTTGGCCTGCGTAACGCGCGCACCCAGACGGGTCGCAGCGTCGATGTTCAGCGTGGTCGGCTCATACCCTTTCAAGCGCAGCCAAGCCTGAGCACGGTCCCGACTGTTCACGGCCGGTTCCATGGCATAAGCCATGGTCTCAATGGCCCACTGGTTGCTTTGTTGGTACCGCGTTGCCCACGGGTAGGCCAGCATGTTGTAGGCCGGTGTGTGCAGCATGCCCACCCGCAAGTTGTCTTGCAGCACCGGCAGCAACGCGGCTTGGACTTCTGGCTTCAAAACCACGATAGCTGCTTGGTAACGATAGGGGTTGTCAAAGAAGAAATCCGCCACACCCTGCCGGTAGAGGTCGGAGCGATCCGAAGAGCAATGGTTGAGCTTATGAACAATGCGCCAGACCTTGGTCGATTCATCGCGATACACAAACCCAAGATGCGACCACCGTAAGTTATAGGCCGACAAATCTTGCCCTGCGCGGGCAATCACCGCCACTTTGGCCCCTGTGGCATCCAAGGCCTGTGCGGTACGAACCGCCAGATCCAAACCCTTGCTCAACTGCGCAGCGGTCATGCCTTGCTCTGTGCAAGCCTGACCCGCCTGAGCGGACGAAGGGGTCACGATGGGCAAAGCGGCCATAGCCGCCCACATCAGCCCCAGCACCACCGGGCGCAGGCGCAAACCGCTCAAAGGCATCTTGTTGGCTGTCTTGGTGAATGTCATGGCGAACTCCTTTGTGACTGCTTTTCAATACGTCATTTGTTCGTTGTAAATGAGCGTGCGCCCCACATCGTTGGGGATAAAGCCGATCACCTCGCCAGAAATCGACAGCAGTTGGCCGGCAGAAGTCGCTGTGACCAATACCACCTTACCCACACCATTGGAGAACGACTTGGCCGCTTCGCCGCCCCAACGTACCACCACCCGACTGCCGTCGCCCACGCGCTCTAGCACCCACGCCGTGCCGGTGGCCGAAGCCTGAATCGACACGATGGTGAAGGTTGCACCAGCAGAAAGAAGCAAGATCGGCCCGATCACCGAGACCGCCACCGGGATCGCTAACGAGATGCCCGACGCCTCACTGGCCTTGGAGGGCGAATCGGCGGCCTGCACCCCCTGAGGCATAGCCATCAACCCGACAGGCAACACCACCGCCAAAGCCACGGCCCGCAGGCCTCGCCCCAAGAAACGTGTCCTTGCGTCCATCACAGCTCTCCTTAGATTGGTTTAGAGGCCTCATTGTGGCGCTCAATGCAGCGCCAAAGCCATGACTCAACGCAAGGGGGTGGCTCAATCGGGTGTAGCGAAGTCAAGGCTTCAAATCCCCGGCCCACGCCATCACAAAGTCGTCGGGATGCAGATAGTGGCGCAGGGCGGCGTTGACTTGATCGAGACTCAACCCAGCGATGGCTTCGTCCACCTTGCGGGTTTGCTCGAAGGTTCGGCCCAGCTCAAGCTGACCGACCATGGCGGCGGCTAAAGCACCGTCCTGAGCGCGGCTGAGCTTGCGAAAGCTGAGCAAACTCTGCTGCCCCGAGGCCAGCTCCTTGGCGGTGAAGCCCTCTTTGAAGGCCCGAGCAACTTCTTCGCGCAAGGCGGTTTCAACCCGCGCAGCGTTTTGCGGCGCAAAGCTGACCGAAGCTGACCAGATCGAATGGGGCTCGACGTTGCTCCACTGGATCATGCTGCGCACGTCATACGACAAACCTTCCTTCTCGCGGATGCGCAGCCACAGGCGGGAGTCCCCCCCTGGGCCGCCCAAGAGCCAGTTGGCCATCATCAACGCCGGGTAGTCAGCGTCAGCGTCGGAGAGCGCGACAGCTTGGCGCACCAACAGCGTGGCGCTTTGCTTGTCGGGCAGCGCCAGCGTCAGCTTGGTGGCGGGCACTTTGACCAGCGGCGTGGGCACGCGGGTGTACGGCGCTTCGGCCGCTAAAGGCTTGGAAGCCAATTCGAGGGCCGTTTTGACTGCTGTGGTGTCAAAGTCGCCCACGGCGGCGAACTCGGCATGGCGCGCCGAGATAAAGCGCTGATGGAACGCGTGCAACTGCTCGACCGTGACGCTGCGCAGATCGGCCTCGATCTCATCGAAGCTGCGGGCGTGGCGAATATCCCCGCGCGGATACGGGTTGCCGTGGCGCTGTAGGGCGTTCTCAGCCAAGGCTTCGGGCTCTTGGCGCTGCGAGGCCAGATCGGCCAGCACTTGGCTGCGCAATTCATCGAGCGCAGCTTGGCTCAAGGCCGGTTCACGCAGCATCTGCCCGACCAAGTCGATCAAATCGGGCAGGTATCTGCGCTGGGTATGCATGCGCACCACCAGCCCATCCGGCCCGCCGTGGATCGACACCTCGGCCTTGAGGGCGTCGAACAGATCACTGATTTGCTGGCGGCTCAAGGTGCGGGTGCCCCGGTCAAGCAAGGCCGCCAACAAGGTGCCCACACTGCGCTGGCCTTTGAGCGACTCAGCGTCGCCAAAGTGCAGCGCCCATTGCGCGCTGACCGATTGCCCGCGTGAGGACTTGGGCAACAGCGCCAGCTTCGGCCCCCCCACCAAGCTGGAGCGCTGCACACGCTTGTCGATCAAGGCCGGGTCAGGATCAAAGGCTTCACCCTTGGCCAGCGCGGGCCCGGCGACAAAGGTGTTCATCTCAGCCGCCAGATCGACGCGCTTCGGTGCCGGGGCCCGCTTGGGCTTGTCAGTCGGGATGTAGGTGGCCAAGGTGCGGTTCGAGGCTTGAAAGCGCTCCATCGCCACCCGCTCGACATCGGTCAACGTGACCGAGCGCACCCGGTCGCGCAGCAAGAAAAAGAGCCGCCAATCGCCTTGGGCCACGCTCTCCGACAACGCCACACCAACGCGCTCGGGGTCGTTGAACTGCATGTCCCAATCTTTCAGCCAGCGGGAGCGAGCGCGCTCCAACTCTTGAATCGTGATCGGTTCAGTTTCGATGGATTCGAGCGTGGCAAGCAGTGCAGTGCGGGCTTTATCCACATCGCCGCCCGGGGCGATTTGCACGCCGTAGAGCGCAAAACCCGGGTCAGCCAGCGCCGCGTTCCAAGCAAAGATGGAAGCGGCCAACTTGGCCTCAACCAAGCGCTTATGCAGCCGCCCGCCGGGGGTGTCGCCCAGAATCAGGCCCAGCATTTCAATCGCAGCCGTATCGGGATGCGGCCCAGGTGGCACGTGATAGGCCGAGAACAGCATCGGCGTGCCGCCCACCCGCCGCAGCGTCACGCTGCGCTCGCCGTCTTGCACGGCATCCAAGGTGTAAAAGCGCGGCAAAGCGCGCTTGGGCTTGGGAATGCGGCCAAATTCGGCCTCGATCCAGCGTCGCACCTTGGCTTCGTCGAACTTGCCGGTCACGATCAAGGTGGCGTTATCCGGCTGATACCAAGTGCGGTAGAAGGCTTGCAGGCGGCCAATATCAACGTTTTCGACGTCAGCGCGTGCGCCGATGGTGTCTTTGCCGTAGTTGTGCCACTGGTACATGCTGGCCAAGGTCTTGCCCATCAAGATGGACTGCGGGTCGTTCTCACCGCGCTCCATCTCATTGCGCACCACCGTCATCTCGGTATCGAGATCCCGTTTGGCGATGAAGCTGTGCACCATCGCATCGGCGTGCCAACCCAAAAACCAGCGCAGGTGGTCTTCGTTGTAGGCGAAGCTGGCGAAGTAGTTGGTGCGGTCCAGCCACGTGCTGCCGTTGGCCCGAAAACCGCGCTTGTTGAACTCAGCAAAAGCATTGGGCGTCTTGGGCGTGCCCTTGAAGATCAGGTGCTCCAGCAAGTGCGCCATGCCGGTTTCGCCGTAGTTTTCGTGGCGCGAGCCGACGCGATACGTCAGATTCACCGTCACGGTTGGCTTGGCATCGTCGGGTGCCAACAACACTTGCAAGCCGTTGGCCAAACGGAATTCACGGATGCCTTCCACCCCCAGCGCTTGCTCAGAGGATTGACCCAAGAGCGCCGCCATGGTGGGTTTGGTTGCAGTTTCAGCTTGAATGGGCACCGAAGTCAGCACGGCCAAGGCCATACTTGGGGCCGCAATCAACCAACGACTTGGAGCAGCTTTGTAACGCTTCATTTCAACCTCAGAACCTTACTGGACTTGCCCAGCGCGGCGCAGTATAGAAGCGGACGATGAAGACTCACCAGCCCTTGGCTTTTGCCCAGCATTTCACCCAAACCGTGACGGCCACGTTCTTGCATCGACGTGCTGCGCGCTTGTATCGCCAAAGCCACTTCAGGGCCGCTTTACCCTTGGCCCAAAGGGCTTTGGCCTTGCGTGAACAGCACTGCGGACCAGAGCACTCGCAAACCGCTGCGTCGTTGAACAACTTGGCTTCGATCCACAAAGCCATGGGCCAGCGCAACGATGCTTTGCCGTTGTACGAACGTGCGCTGGCGATCACCGAGAAGACCCTGGGGCCCGAGCATCTCGGCGCAGCGATTCTGCTCAACAACATCGGCTTTATCCACCAAGAAAACGGCCATCACGACGCGGCCCGGCCCTATTTCCAGCGCGCCCTCGACATCCGCAACCATGTGCTGGGCAGCGATCATCCCGACACCAAAGCCAGTCGCTATTTTTTGGGCCGTATTGCACCCGACCCGCGTCACAGCAAAGAAGCCGGCCCAGTCCGCCACGATGAGATCCAAGCGGGTGAAAATTTCAACCCCGATCAGCCCGAGCTCCTGCGCTTGCATACCCAAGGCCGAGAGGACCAAGCCCATGGCCATTTCGAACTGGCGCTGGTGGCCTTTAAACAAGCGCGCGACTTGGCCGAACAAACGTTCGGCCCCGATCACGCCGCCACCGCACTGAGCTTGGATCTGCTGGGCATGCTCTACCGTGACATCGGGCGGCATGAGGACGCCTTGGTGCTGCTCAAGCATGCGCTGGCGATTCGCCAGAAACTCCTCCGGCCCGATCACCCCGATCTGGCCTTGAGCCTGGGTCACCTTGGTTTGCTCTTGCGCGATATGGGGCATGTCGATCAAGCCCTGCCGTTGCTGCGCCATGCCTTGATGGTGATGAAAGTCGCCTTGCACGACGACTGGCATAAAGCCGATTTGGCCCCCTACCTCAACCAACTTGGGCTGCTCTACAAGGACATGGGTCGCAGCCGCAAAGCCCGCCCTTTGATTCGGCATGCTTTGGCGCTGTGTGAAACCGCCAAGCCGGTGAATCCGCTCGACCGCGCCGTCTGCCTCGACAGTTTGGGCCTCGTGTTTCAAGATCTGGGCCAACTCGATCAAGCCCTGAATTACTGTCAACAAGCGCTGGCCTTGCGTGAGCAAGCCAGCCATCTGGCACCGCTCTTGGCCACCAGCCTGAGCCATGTCGGGGCCTTGCACAAAGATTTGGGTCAATTGGATCAGGCCATGCCCTTGCTGGAGCGGGCGCTGGAACTGCGTGAAAAGATCTTCAGCGAAGACCACAAGGATCTGCTCACCAGTCTCGACAAACTGGGCTTGCTCTACAAAGCCATGGGGCGCGTCGAAGAAGCCATGCCGTTGTTGCAGCGTTCGCTCAATCTGCGCGAGAAAACCTTGAGCTTGGACCACCCCGATACCGCCACCAGCTTGAACAACTTGGGCCTGCTCTACAAGGCGATGCACCGCCACGATCAGGCCATGACGCTGCTGCACCGCGCCTTGGTGATCCAAGAAAAAGCCTTCGGCCCCCATCACCCCGACATTGCTCCGAGCCTGAATAACTTGGGCTCGCTTTGCCAAGATATGGGCCAAATCGACGAAGCGCTGCACTACTTCAGACGTGCGCTGAACTTGAAAGAAAGCAGCTTGGGGGCCGAGCATCCCAACATCGCCACCAGCCTGAACAACCTCGGTTTGCTCTACCAAGAGCTCAACCAGCGCGAGTTGGCCGTACCGCTGCTGGAGCGGTCCTTGGCGATCTATCAGAACATCTTCGGCCCCGATCACGTCAAGACCACCACAGCGCGCAACAACCTGAGCGTGCTCTACCAAGATATGGGCCAGCACGACAATGCCATGGCGATCTTTCAGCAAGGCCTGAGCAGCTTGGTGCCCGAATCCACCGCCGAACCGGAACGCGAGCCCGTGCCCGCAATCACCGGCAGTGTCGCCCCGGCCCCTTTGCAAGCCGTGGCCCAACTTTTGGAACAGGTGCTGCGGCTGGAAGAAGAACACATCGGCCCAGACCGGCCCAGCACGGCAACCTGTCTGGCCCATTTGGCCGAGATCTATCTGGCCATGGGGCAATCCGAGCGCGCTGTGCCGCTGTTGCAGCGCGCTTTGGCCATCATTGAGACCACCTTGGGCGCTGAGCATCCCTTGGCTGGCGTCTGGCTCAACACCCTCACCGGCCTACACCCCACCGCCCAGCCCACGCCAGATGCCAAAGAGCGGGAAGAAGCGCGGGACCGTATCCAGCGCTGGCGCAGCAAAGCGTCGGAATTGCAGCACATGGGCCGTTTCGATGACGCCATGATTCAGCTCGGGCGGGCGTTGAGTCTGGCCGAGCGCACCTATGGCCCCAACCATGTGCTGGTCGGCGACATCTTGGCCGAACGGGTCGAACTGCACCACGTTCTTGACCAAGGCGACCACGAAGAAACCTGGCGTGAGACCCAGCAGTTGACCGATCTGCGCCCCGAAGTCCGCCTCAAGCCGCCGGTGGTGGCTTTCGAGTAAGCGGGTTGATCGCCCGGGCGATGCCGCGCAGGATGTGGACCTCCTCTTCGGTCGGCTGGGCACGCAGCAACAATTGCGTCAGGCGCGGCATGAGCTTGCGCGGCACAGCCGGGTCCAAATAACCCACAGCCACCAAGGCTTCACGCCAGTGCGCCAAGGTGCCGCGCAAGGCTTCTTGGCTGGCCAACTTGGCCGGTTTGGTGCGCTCCAGCACCGCAAACGCCCCCAGCGACTCACGCCATTCATAGGCCATGATCTGCACCGCTTGGGCCAAGTTGAGTGAGCCGTAATCAGGCGGCGTCGGAATGGACAGGCACTGATGGCAGCGCCAAACGTCCTCGCTCGACAGCCCATAGCGCTCGCTGCCAAAGACAAAAGCCACCGAGACGCCCTGCTGCGCCAAGCTAGGTAAGGCTTGGCGAGGTGAACGCGTCGGCGGGCCAAAGTCGCGTGGGGTCATGGCGGTGGCACAGGCCACTTGGACGCCTTCAAGGGCTTCTTCCAAGGTGTCAACGATGCGGGCGCGTACCAAGATATCGGCCGCACCACTGGCCATGGCGACGGTTTCTTCGCGGCTCAAGACATCTTTAAAGCGGGGGGCGACCAACACCAGTTCCGAAAAACCCATCACCTTCATGGCGCGGGCTGTGGCACCCACATTGCCGGGGTGACTGGTGTTGATCAGGACAAAGCGGGTACGCGGCTCAGTGCGCGGTTCAGCCAAGGCTTCGTCAGAGGGTTTCATGGGCAGGCAGGGTTGCGGCAGGTAAAATGCACGCATCTTAGAAGGCCGCCCTGCGGCCTTTGCGTTCTTTTCATCGCTAGACCCCGCTTTTCTTCCCTCTTTTTCCTTTTCAGCCGCCGAGAGCCTGCCTGCCATGTCGCAATCCAATCTGCATCCGATGCTCAACATTGCCGTCAAGGCAGCACGCACCGCCGGTGCCATCATCAACCGCGCCAGCATGGATCTGGACCGGATCTCGGTCACAGCCAAAAGCCACAACGACTTTGTGACCGAAGTGGACCGCGCGGCTGAGCAAGCCATCATCCAGACCTTGCTCGAAGCCTTTCCGGGCCACGGCATCTTGGGTGAAGAATCGGGCCGCACCTTTGGGGCGCGTGACAGCGAATACCTCTGGATCATTGATCCGCTCGACGGCACGACCAATTTCATCCACGGTTTGCCGGTCTACGCGGTCTCGATTGCGCTTGCCTTCCGGGGCAAGATCGAGCAAGCGGTGGTGTACGACCCCACCCGCAACGACTTGTTCTATGCCACCAAGGGCCGGGGTGCCTTCTTGAACGACAAGCGCCTGCGTGTTTCCAAGCGCATCCGCTTGCAAGACTCGCTCATCGGCACGGGCTTCCCGTTCCGCAAGGGTGACAACTTCAAGCGTTACCTGAAGATCTTTGAGGAAGTGATGCAAAACTGCGCCGGCCTGCGCCGCCCGGGTGCCGCCTCGCTGGATCTTTGCTACGTGGCTGCGGGTTGGTACGACGGTTTCTTTGAAACCGGCCTGTCGCCGTGGGACTGCGCAGCGGGCTCACTGATCATCACCGAAGCGGGTGGCTTGGTCGGCAACTTCACTGGCGAGCCGGACTTCCTCTACCAGCGCGAAATCATCGCCGCCAACCCCAAGATCTACGCCCAACTGGTGCGTATCTTGGCCCCGCACACCCGCGTCATCAAAGACGACGCTGCTGACGACAAAACAGCCGCCACCGCTGCCGGCACCTTGACACCGCTAGACGCCTTGACCGCTGCGGTGACCGACGCAGGCTCGGAGAACGCCGCTGAGCCCACCCCCGCAGCCCCGGTGAAGAAGATCGTGCGCCGCATCAAGAAAGCTGACGCCGAAGACGCACCGCTGTAAGCCGCCGCAATACCGTGAAAACCGAGTCCACTGCTGCCGCCACCACGACCACCGCCACCCACACGCCCATGATGACCCAGTACTTGGGCATCAAGGCGGCGCACCCGGACGCGTTGGTGTTCTACCGCATGGGCGACTTTTACGAGCTGTTCTTCGACGACGCCCGCCGGGCGCACAGCTTGCTCGACATCACCCTGACCACCCGGGGCCAAAGCGCGGGCGAGCCAGTGGTGATGGCGGGCGTACCGGTGCATGCGCTTGAGAGCTATCTGGCCAAGCTGATCCGCTTGGGCGAAGCGGTCGCGATTGCTGAACAAGTCGGCGAGCCGGGGGCCACCAAGGGGCCGATGGAGCGCAAGGTGATGCGGGTGGTCACGCCCGGCACCGTCACCGACACCGAACTGCTCGACGAGCGCACCGAAACACGCCTGCTGGCCCTGACGGCGTCCTCCAGCCGGGCCAAAGACCACGCCCACCTGCGTTTTGGTTTGGCGTGGTTATCGCTCACCGGCGGGCCGCTGGGCTTGTGCGAATGCAGCCAAGCCGAACTGCCCGCGTGGCTGGCCCGCTTGGCCCCAGCCGAAGTGCTGGTCCACGGCGAGCGCTTACCGGCTGCCGTGCGCGACTGCGGCGCGGCCATCACCCCTCGGCCGGTCTGGCAGTTCGAGGCCAGTTTGGGGCAGCGCAAACTGTGCGAACAACTGGGCGTGGCCCATTTGGCCGGTTTCAAGGCCGAGGACTTGCCCTTGGCACACGCGGCGGCCAGCGCCTTGCTGAGCTACGCCGAGCACACCCAAGGCCGAGCCTTGGCGCACGTCAACACGCTGCACGTCGAACAAAGCGACGCGCTGATCGACCTGCCGCCGGCCACCCATCGCAATCTCGAACTCACCAGCACCCTGCGCGGCGAACGCAGCCCGACACTGCTGTCGTTGCTCGACACCTGCCGCACCGGCATGGGCAGCCGCTTGCTGCGCCACTGGCTGACGCATCCGAGCCGCGACCGCAGCCCGGCCCAAGAGCGCCACAGCGCCATCCAAACCCTGCACGTCCACGGCTTTGAGCGTCTGCGCGAAGCCCTGCGCGGTGTGGCCGATGTGCAGCGCATCAGCGCGCGCATCGCCTTGCGTCAAGTGCGCCCGCGCGAGCTCTCCGGCCTGCGCGAAACCTTGGCCGCGCTGCCCGAACTGCGCCAGCACGTACCCTCTTCTGTGGCGACCCAAGGAGGCACCACGCTGCTGGACCAGCTGCACACCGCGTTGGCACCCGATCCGGCCATCCACGCCCTGCTGCATCAGGCCATCGCCAGCGAACCTGCGGTGCTGCTGCGCGACGGTGGCGTGATCGCGCCCGGCTTGGACGCTGAGCTCGACGAGCTGCGCAACATCAGCCAACACTGCGACACCTTTTTGCTCGATCTGGAAACCCGCGAGCGCAGCCGCACCGGCATCGGCAACTTGCGCGTGCAGTTCAACAAGGTGCACGGCTTCTACATCGAAGTCACCAGCAGCGGTCTGGACCGGGTACCGGCCGACTACCAACGCCGCCAGACGCTGAAAAACGCCGAGCGCTACATCACGCCCGAACTCAAAGCCTTTGAAGACAAAGCGCTCTCGGCTCAAGACCGGGCTTTGGCGCGCGAAAAGTGGCTTTTTGAGCAAGTGCTCGACGCCTTGCAAGCCCATGTCCCAAGCCTTGTCCATGTGGGCGAGGCTTTGGCCAGTTTGGACGCCCTGGCCTGTTTGGCGGAGCGCGCCAGCACCTTGAACTGGTGTGCCCCGAGCTTCGTCCACCCGCCATGCATCGAGATCGAAGCCGGCCGGCACCCGGTGGTCGAAGCACGCTTGGCTGCGGCCGGTCAAAGCTTCATCGCTAACGACTGCCGCATGGACTTGGGTCGGCGCATGTTGATCGTCACGGGCCCCAACATGGGCGGCAAAAGCACCTTCATGCGCCAAGTGGCCTTGATTGTGCTGTTGGCAGCGGTGGGCTCGTTTGTGCCGGCCCGCAGTTGCCGACTCGGGCCTATCGATGCCATCCACACCCGCATCGGCGCAGCCGACGATCTGGTCAACGCCCAATCGACCTTCATGCTGGAGATGACCGAGGCGGCGGCGATTTTGCACAGCGCCAGCGCCCATTCGCTGGTCTTGATGGACGAAATCGGCCGGGGCACCTCGACCTTCGACGGCTTGGCGCTGGCGGATTCGATCGCCAGCCACCTGCACAACCGCAATCACGCCTTCACGCTGTTTGCCACGCACTACTTTGAGCTGACGGCCTTTCCGACCCGGCATCCGCAAGCCGCCAACATGCATGTGAGCGCGGTTGAACGCGGAGACGACATCGTCTTTCTGCACGCCATCGAAGCCGGTCCGGCGAGCAAAAGCTACGGCGTGCAAGTGGCCCGGCTGGCAGGCATGCCCCAAACCGTGCTGCGCCAAGCACGCACCACTTTGGCCGCGCTCGAATCCCAAGCCCGCACGGGCCAAGCGCAAATTGATCTTTTTGCCAGCACCGCAACCGTCCCAGAAACCGTCTCAGAAACTGCCCCCCCACCCAACGCCCCGGCCTTGGACGCGCTGATCGAACTCGATCCCGATCTGCTCACGCCGCGTGAGGCGCTGGACGCGCTCTATCGTCTCAAGGCCCTGCTTACTTAACTCCGTTTCACTCTCAAGCTGTACCACCATGACCTACTGCATCGGCATCCGGCTCAACGCTGGCCTCGTTTTTCTTTCGGACTCACGCACCAACGCGGGCGTGGACGCCATCTCGACCTTTCGCAAGATGATGGTCTACGAGAAGGCTGACGACCGCTTCATGGTGCTGCTCTCAGCCGGCAACCTGAGCATCAGCCAGTCGGTGCGTGAGATCTTGCAGGTGGAGAAAATCCACAACGGTGACAACGAGCCGATCACCATCTGGAATGCCACCAGCATGTTCGACGCCACCCGCGTGCTGGGCTCAGCCGTGCGCCGGGTCTATGAACAAGATGGCCCCGCGCTGCGCGCTGCGGGCATCGACTTCAACGCCTCGATGATCTTCGGCGGCCAGATCAAGGGCGAAGCGATGCGCCTGTTCTTGGTCTACTCGGCGGGCAACTTCATCGAAGCCACGCGCGAAACGTGCTTTTTCCAAGTGGGTGAATCGAAGTACGGCAAGCCGATCCTCGACCGCGTGCTGGCCCCGGATACCCCGCTGGACGAAGCCGCCAAGTGCGCTTTGGTCTCGATGGATTCGACCCTCAAGTCGAACCTGAGCGTCGGCTTGCCCTTGGACTTGGTGGTCTACCAAGAAGGCAGTTTCAAGACCGAGCAAGTGGTGTGCATCGACGACGAAAACCCCTACTTCAAGATGATCCACACCACGTGGGGCCAGCGCCTGCGCGAAGTCTTTGAAGCCATCGACGATCCGCGCTGGGACGGTGGCGACGCTGACCATCCGCTGATGGTGGGCTCGGGCCGCTTCGAGACGGTGCGCAAGATCACCACCCCGAACGAAAAGATCGTTTGACCGTTAGACCTTCTTCAAGAAACACGCCTTGAGCATGAAGTTGCCGGCGTCCATCTTGCAGTCCACTTCGTGATCGCCACCGACCAAACGGATGCTTTTGACTTTGGTGCCTTGCTTCAAGGTGATCGAAGAGCCCTTGACCTTCAGGTCTTTGATGAGCACCACGGCGTCGCCATCGGCCAAGACTTGACCGTTGGCGTCCTTGATGATCGCATCGGCTTCGTCGTCGCCGGGGGCTGCGGTGGCGACAGCGGGCCATTCAAAGCCACAGTCGGCGCAGACCAAGTTGTCGCCGTCTTGGTAGGTGTTTTCAAGGGTGCATTGGGGGCAAGCGGGTGTGGCGGACATGGCAGGTCAGAAATAGAAAAAAGGGTTCGAGGGTTTGAAACAGGGTGCGGACTATAGGCCAACACCCGTGCCTTGGACGAGGTTCAAGGTGTGTTCACGCACATCGGCCGGCCAAGGGGCCAAACAGGCTTGCAACCGGACCCTATCGTCGGCAAACAGCGCCCGCGAAGCGTCCTCAAAGCCCGACTCGTTGCCCGCGATGGCGTGCATAAAGCGGTAGGCAGCGTCACGGGCTTGGCGCAGCTGATCGCTTTGGCGATGTGTACGCTGCGCTTGTTCGACCAGTTTGCGCAGCGTCACCGAAGCCCCACCCGGCTGCGCGGCCAGCCAGTCCCAATGCCGGGGCAACAAAGTCACCTCCCGCGCCACCACGCCCAGCTTGGGCCGACCGGGTGCGCGCACCGTAGGCATCGGCGGCATGGGCAAACGGCTCAAGACCGCGTCGAGCGTGCCACGGGTATCGAGCTCCACTGGCGTGCTGCTGTGCGCATCAAAAATCAAGACGCCGGCGTCTAGAGAAGCATCAAGTTGTGCCTTGACAGCTGTCGCCACCTCGGTGGGGGTGCCGATGGCGAGTCGGCGCGACGCCACAAAAGCAATCCATGTGGGCTGGGTGTAAGAAGAATCCATACGATGATCTTTCACGCTCGGGGTTTCGTTGATGACTAATTATACCCGGGTAAAAACAACACGTTCGGCGTCATGACACCCTCCAACTCACCCACTTTGGTTTTTTCTCACGGCAACAGCTTCCCTGCGGGCACCTACAACGCCTTGTTCGAGATCTGGCGTCAAGCGGGCTGGCGGGTGGAGGCTTTGCCCAAGTTCGGCCACGACCCGCGTTTTCCGGTCAGCAGCAACTGGCCGCATTTGAGCGATGAGTTGCGCGCCTTCATCGAAGCGCTGCACGTCGGCCCGGTGTATCTGGTGGGCCACTCGATGGGCGGCTTTGTGAGCTTGTTGCTGGCCTGCCAGCGGCCTGAGTGGGTGCGAGGTGTGGTCTTGCTCGACTCCCCCGTGGTGGCCGGCTGGCGCGCCACCACCGTGCAGTTCGCCAAAGCCACGGGACTCATCAAACGCTTTTCGCCCGCGCAGATTTCGCACCGCCGCCGCGAACGCTGGACCTCAGCCGAAGCGGCTCTGGCGCACTTCGCCAGCAAACCGCTCTTTGCCCGTTGGCCCAAGCGCGTGCTGGCGGACTACATGGCCTGCGGCTTGGAGCCCGTCACCCGCGAAGGCAGCAGCCAAAACGACGGTGTGCATCTGGCCTTTGATCGGCGCGTCGAGAGCCGGATCTACAACACCCTGCCACATCACATGCCGCAACTGCTCAAGCGCCATCCACCACAAGCCCCGGTGGCTTTTGTGGGCGGCACCCGCAGCGTGGAGGTGCGCCAAGTGGGCATGGCCGCCACCCAAAGCCTCACCAAGGGTCGCTTGCGCTGGATCGACGGCAGCCATTTGTTCCCGATGGAACACCCCGAGGCCTGCGCCGCTGCGGTGCTCGACTTGCTGGCCGGCATGGGCGCGGTATGAGCGCGACCTAAGGCCGACCACCCCTACCCGCCTATAATTGCGGTTTACCATCACGGCCCATTCGGGGGAGGCGCTCAGAAACCATTTCCGAGCGAACTCTTCATAAGCGTGGGCCTTATGACATGACCAAGTTTGTCTTCGTCACTGGTGGCGTGGTGTCCTCTCTCGGCAAGGGCATTGCCGCCGCCTCATTGGCAGCCATCCTCGAATCGCGCGGCCTGAAGGTCACCCTGATCAAGCTCGATCCCTACCTCAACGTGGATCCGGGCACGATGTCGCCGTTCCAACACGGTGAGGTCTTCGTCACCGACGATGGGGCTGAGACTGATCTGGACCTGGGCCACTACGAGCGCTTTATCACCGCGCGGATGCGTCGCAGCAACAATTTCACCAGCGGACAGATCTACAAAACAGTTCTGGAAAAAGAACGCCGTGGCGACTACCTCGGCAAGACGGTGCAGGTGATCCCGCACGTCACCAACGAGATTCAAACCTTCATTCGACGTGGCGCAGGCCTGATGCCCGACAGCCAGATCGAAGCGGTGGATGTGGCGATCTGCGAAATCGGTGGCACGGTGGGCGACATCGAGTCCCTGCCTTTCCTAGAAGCCGTGCGCCAGATGAGCTTGAAGCTCGGGCCGACCAATTCGGCCTTCGTCCATCTGACCTACGTGCCGTGGATCGCGGCCGCCGGCGAGCTGAAAACCAAGCCGACCCAACACACGGTGCAGAAAATGCGCGAAATCGGCTTGCAACCCGATGCGCTGCTGTGCCGTGCGGATCGCCCGATTCCTGACGAAGAGCGCGAGAAAATTTCGCTCTTTACCAACGTGGCTCCGCAAGGCGTCATCTCGGTGTGGGACGCGGACACGATCTACAAAGTGCCGCGCATGCTGCACGAGCAAGGTCTGGACGAGCTGATTTGCATGAAGCTGCAATTGCTCACCCGCCCGGCGCACCTGCGCCGCTGGGACAAGTTGGTCTACGAAGTCGAGCATCCGCGCGGCGACGTGACGATTGCGATGTGCGGCAAGTACACCGATCTGTCCGACTCCTACAAGTCGCTCAATGAAGCGCTGCGTCACGCGGGCATTCATCATCACGTGCGCGTCAACATTGAGTATTTCGACTCCGAAACACTCACCGACGCCACCGCTGAGCGTTTGGCGCGCTTCGACGCCATCTTGGTGCCGGGTGGTTTTGGCAAGCGCGGCGTCGAAGGCAAGATCACCGCAGCCCGCTATGCGCGTGAAAACGGCATTCCCTACCTCGGCATTTGCTTAGGGATGCAGGTCGCCACGATCGAATACGCCCGCAACAAAGCCGGTTTGACCGGGGCCAATTCGACCGAGTTCGAGCCCGACACGCCACACCCGGTGATCGCCCTGATCGACGAATGGCATGACGCCGACGGCAGCTTGCAAAAGCGCGATGCCAACTCAAACCTCGGCGGCACGATGCGGCTGGGCTCGCAAAGCTCGGATATCAAAGCCGGCACCTTGGCGCAGAAGATCTACGGCAACGTGGTCACCGAGCGCCATCGCCACCGCTATGAAGCCAATGAGCTTTATCTGGACCGCCTGCAACAAGCGGGCTTGATCATCAGTGCCATCACTCAGCGTGAGAAGCTCACCGAGATGATTGAGCTGCCCACCGAGGCGCATCCGTGGTTCGTGGGCGTGCAGTTCCACCCCGAGTTCACATCGACCCCTTGGGACGGTCACCCGCTGTTCAACAGCTTCGTGGCCGCAGCCCTGAACCACCAAGCCATGATGGCGCAGGTGGCCGAGCAACTTGGTGATGAGGCGGAGTCGGCATGAAGCTGTGTGGATTCGAGGTCGGTCTGAACCGGCCCTTCTTTCTGATCGCTGGGCCCTGCGTGGTCGAGAGCGAGCAGTTGCAGATGGACGTGGCTGGGCATCTCAAAGAGATCACGACCGAACTCGGCATCCCCTTCATCTTCAAGTCGAGCTACGACAAGGCCAACCGCTCCAGCGGCACCTCGTTCCGGGGCCCCGGCATGGCCGAAGGCTTGGCGATTTTGGCCAAGGTGCGCAAGGATCTGGGCGTGCCCGTCTTGACCGACGTGCATAGCGAGGCCGAAATCGCCGCTGTGGCAGCGGTGGTCGATGTGCTGCAAACCCCAGCCTTTTTGTGCCGCCAGACCGATTTCATCCGCGCTGTGGCCCAAAGCGGCAAGCCGGTGAACATCAAAAAGGGCCAGTTCTTGGCCCCGCATGACATGAAAAACGTCATCCAAAAAGCCCGCGACGCTGCCCGCGATGCTGGCTTGGACGATGACCGCTTCATGGCCTGTGAACGCGGTGCCAGCTTTGGCTACAACAACTTGGTCAGCGACATGCGCAGCTTGGCGATCATGCGTGAGACCGCCGCCCCGGTGGTCTTTGACGTGACCCATTCGGTGCAATTGCCGGGCGGCCAAGGCACCAGCTCGGGCGGTCAGCGCGAGTTCGTGCCCGTGCTGGCGCGCGCTGGTGTGGCCGTGGGTGTCGCTGGACTTTTCATGGAAACCCATCCAAATCCAGCCCAAGCGCTGTCGGATGGTCCCAACGCCGTGCCCTTAAAACGCATGAAAGCGCTGCTGGAACAACTCGTAGCCCTGGACCGCGTCGTCAAGGCCCAGCCCCTGCTCGAAAACGATTTTTCAAACCTGGAGTGATTGCATGAGTGCCATCGTTGATATCGTCGGTCGCGAAATTCTGGATAGCCGGGGCAACCCGACCGTGGAATGTGATGTGCTGCTGGAAAGCGGCGTGATGGGCCGCGCTGCGGTGCCTTCGGGCGCTTCAACCGGCTCACGTGAAGCCATCGAGCTGCGTGACGGCGACAAGAGTCGCTACCTCGGCAAGGGCGTCTTGAAGGCTGTGCAGCACATCAACAACGAGATCAGCGAAGCCGTGCTGGGCTTGGACGCCGCCGAGCAAAGCTTTCTCGACAAGACCTTGATCGACTTGGACGGCACCGACAACAAGAGCCGCTTGGGCGCGAACGCCATGCTGGCCGTGTCGATGGCCGTCGCCCGTGC
>NZ_JBYSVC010000046.1:0-18641 GCF_057922285.1 Leptothrix toolikensis (SeqCode) | reverse complement strand
CCGCTGGGACGGCCGGTCACAAAGGCGATGGTGAGCGAGCCCGCGTGCGGATAAGGCACCAACACCGCTTCACGAAAAGCTTGGCCGCTGGACGAAAACAGCGTGTCCGAAACCTGCTTGACCGAGGTGTAGATCGACTTAACGATGGGGATGCGCGAGACCAGCGCATTCCACTGCCGCAAGGACCACTCGCCCACAAAGTTGGTGACGAAAATGCCCGTAAGCAACAGCAGCGACAGCAAAATCGCCACCCCGACGAAGGGAATTTCGACCAGCGCGTGCAAAGGCTCATGGGCGCTGGCCGGCAAGATGGCCGCCATCCCATGCACCAAAACATCAAAGACCCCTTGGAGCAGGTTGATGACCCAACGCACCACCCAAACGGTGATGGCCAACGGCAACCAGGCCAGCAGGCCAGCGATGATGTATTTTTTCACGGGGTCCGTTCAGTGACAGGCACACGAACCGCCACAAGGCGTCGATGGCGCAGAGGCGGCGTCGGAGGAACTACTCGGACTGCTCGTTGCCGCCCCGGCAGCTTCAGCCGCAGCCGGCGCGGTGGTGGCCGCAGTGGCCGTCGCTGCGGCCGCAGTGCCCGGACCATTGCGGAAATCGGTGGCGTACCAACCGGAGCCCTTGAGCTGAAAACCGGCCGCCGTGACTTGCTTGGCAAAGGCCTCGGCCCCACAGGCTGGGCAGAGGGTCAGCACTGGATCAGACAGCTTTTGCAACACGTCTTTGGCATGCCCGCAGGCAGCGCAGCGATAGGCATAGATCGGCATCCCAACCCCTTGAAATCAAATCATCAACAAGCGCGCGAGTATACGAGAGCCCCAAGGCGGAGCCAGTGAACCCAACACCATGCCGATCACCGCCATCACCAAACCGGCCAACTGCGGTGGGAAACCCTGTAAGACGGTCGGCAAGATCATCCCGAGGCCCCACGTCCCTAGGCCCAGCATGATCGACACCAGCGCGCCTTGGGTCGTGGCCCGCCGCCAGTAGAGCCCGGCCGCCAAGGGCACAAAGGCCCCAACAAGCGTGACTTGGTAAGCGCTCGACACCATCTCGTAGATCGAGGTGCCTTGCAAAGCGATGGCGTAGGTACAGACCAACGCACTGAACACCAGCACCGCCACCCGCATGGTCAGCAGCTCTTGGCGGTCGCTTTGCCGGGGGAAGAACTGCCGCCAAATGTTTTCGACAAACGTCACCGACGGGGCCAGCAAAGTGGCTGAAGCGGTCGATTTGAGGGCCGAGAGCAAAGCGCCAAAGAACAGCACCTGCATCGCAAACGGCATGTGCTCCATCACCAAGGTTGGGATGACCTTTTGCGGGTCGTCTTTCATCAGCGCCCCGGCTTGCTCGGGCATGATCAGCAAGGCACTGGTGACGATGAACATGGGCACAAAGGCAAACAGGATGTAGCTCAAGCCGCCGATCACCGGCCCCCGGGTGGCGGCGTATTCATTCTTGGCCGACATGACGCGCTGGAACACGTCTTGCTGCGGAATCGAGCCCAACATCATCGTGACAGCTGCGGCCACAAAGGCCGTGATTTGCGCGAAGGTCGGCTCCGGCAAGAAGCGGAACATGTTTTTGTCCACCATCAGCTGCACCACCCGGTGCGCCCCACCGGCTTGATCGGCCGCGAACAGGGCGATGATCGACAAGCCGACCACCAAGATGATCATCTGAATGAAGTCCGTCACCGCCACCGACCACATGCCGCCAAACAGCGTGTAAGCCAAGATCGACACCGTGCCCAACACCATGCCCACGGGCACGCTGATGCTGCCGCCTGAGAGCAAGTTGAACACCAGCCCCAGCGCGGTGACTTGGGCTGAAACCCAGCCGAGATAGCTCAAGATGATGATGAACGAGCACAGCACTTCCACGCTGCGCCCGTAGCGTTCACGGTAGTAGTCGCTGATGGTCAGCAGCGTCATGCGGTAGAGCTTGGCGGCAAAAAACACCCCGACCAAGATCAGGCAAGTGCCGGCCCCAAAGGGGTCTTCCACCACGCTGCCCAAACCACCATTGACGAACTTGGCCGGGATGCCCAGCACCGTTTCGGCTCCAAACCAAGTCGCGAAGGTGGTGGTGACGATCATCGCTAAAGGCAAATGCCGCCCAGCGATGGCAAAGTCGGCCGTGTTCTTGACCCGCCGGGCCGCCCACAGGCCGATGGTGATCGTGCCCAACAGATAGACAAAAACAAGCGTCAGCAGCATGGGTTCGGCCCTCAAAGCCTCGAAAAACTCAATACGGCAGGCCGGGCCCACCGTGCCAATGCAGCACAAAGCGCACGATCACCGCGCCCAGCACAAAGCCCATCACGATGGAGATCAGCGCCAGCAACAGCCGATTGGTGCGGCGCTGTTCAAGCAACAGGGCGGTCATCACCGCCTCTTGGTTTTGACCGCGCCCCTTGCCGGTTTGCAGGGACAAGGTTTCGTGCATCAGGCGCGGCAAAGCGGGCAAAAACTTGGCGTAGCGCGGTGCTTCGTCCCGGAGGTGATGGAGCAGCGCACGCCAACCGACTTGCTCGTTCATCCAGCGCTCCAAGAAGGGCTTGGCGGTGCTCCACAAATCGAGCTCAGGGTCGAGCTGCCGACCCAAGCCCTCGATGTTGAGCAAGGTTTTTTGCAGCAGCACGAGCTGCGGTTGGATCTCGACGTTGAAGCGCCGCGAGGTCTGGAAAAGCCGCAACAGCACTTGACCCAAAGAAAGGTCTTTGAGCGGCCGGTCGAAATGCGGCTCGCACACCGCCCGCACCGCCCCTTCGAGTTCATCGACCCGGGTGTTGGCGGGCACCCAACCGGACTCAATGTGCAGCTCGGCCACCCGGCGATAGTCACGCTGGAAAAAGGCCAAAAAATTGTGCGCGAGGTAATCCTTGTCGCGCTGATCCAGCGTGCCGACGATGCCAAAGTCCAGCGCGATGTAGCGCCCGAACGTCGCCGGCTCCAAGCTGACTTGGATGTTGCCCGGGTGCATATCGGCGTGGAAAAAGCCGTCGCGGAACACCTGCGTGAAGAAAATCGTCACCCCATCGCGGGCCAACTTGGGGATATCGACACCCGCTGCGCGCAGACGCTCAATCTGGCTGATCTGCACGCCCTTCATGCGCTCCATCACCATCACTTGCGGCGTGCAGTAATCCCACACCATCTCGGGCACCAAGACCAGATCAAGGCCGGCCATGTTGCGCCGCAATTGGGCGGCGTTGGCCGCTTCGCGCACCAAATCAAGCTCGTCGTGCAGGTACTTGTCGAACTCGGCCACCACCTCACGCAGGCGCAAGCGCCGACCGTCTTGCGAGACCTGCTCGACCCAGCCGGCTGCGGTGCGCAGCAGGCCCAGATCGGATTCGATCACGTTGAGCATGCCGGGGCGCAGCACCTTGACCGCGACCTCACGCCCACCATGCAGCCGCGCAAAGTAGACCTGCGCAATCGACGCGCTGGCAATCGGCTCGGTATCGAACTGCTCAAACACCGCATCGATGGGCCGACCAAAGGCGCTCTCGATCAGTGCCCGTGCTTGGTCACCCGGAAACGGTGGCACTTGGTCTTGGAGCTTGGACAACTCATCGGCGATATCGGGGGGCAACAAATCCCGCCGTGTCGAAAGCACTTGACCAAATTTGACAAACACCGGCCCGAGGCGCTCGAAAGCGACGCGCAGCCTCTCACCCCGAGGGGCTTGCTTGCGCCGACCGATCAAGGCCAGACGGGCCAGCAAACGCAACAAGGGATAGTCCAGCGAGGACAGCGCCATCTGGTCCACACCATGACGCAGCAACACCCAACCAATGCGGGCCAGTCGGAAAGCGCGCTTCATGGGGCGCTGGGCGGCATGCCCCGACGCAAGAAGGGCAGCGCACGGCTCAAGGCATCCACAAAGCCTCGGCCAAAACGCATCAGCTGATGCGCCGGAGCGTCGCCGATCAAGCCGGCCAGATCTTCTTCGATCTCCCAGCGCAGGTTTTGCGCCAGCCAAGCCACTTCAGCAGCAAACACCGCATCGCCTTGAATCGCCATCGGCGGCGGGCCGCTGCGGCCGCTCATCAACCACGCCAGCACCGCCTTGGCATCGAGCTGCACCACCAAACCCTCGAAAGAATCACCCGGCTCATCGAGTTCAAACAGCCCAGCAGGCGTGACATGCCAAGCGCCTGCGGGCGGCGGCGGCAACCACGCTGGCCCTCCTGCGGGCCACTCCACACGCACACCGCGCCCCACATGGGCTTGCAGCCGCCGCGTGGCTTCAGGCTCAGCCAGCACGATGTGGTTGAGCAACAGCGTGATGCGAGTCAGGGCTTCACGGCCCAAGGTGGGCACCACGGATTCAAGGAGGTTTTGCAACATCCGCAAATTGTAGGTGGCTGTTCACACTTGCCCCGATGTGTGCTGACACAACGACACATTCCCCCGGGCTGGCTTTGCCAGAATGGGCCAGACGCTTTCAATATCACCATGACCACCATCCTCCTCACCGGCGCGACCGGCTACATCGCTTCCCACACTTGGATCGCCCTGAAGCAAGCCGGCTTCAACGTCGTCGGTGTGGACAACTTCGTCAACAGCTCGCCCGCTGTGTTGAGCCGCTTGGCTGAATTGCTGGGCGAGGCTCCAGTCTTCGAGCAAGGCGATGTCTGCGACGCTCAAACCATGGCCACGATTTTGGCCAAACACCCGGTGGACGCGGTGGTGCATTTCGCCGCCCACAAAGCGGTGGGCGAATCGGTGGCGCAGCCGCTGGAATACTTCCGCAACAACTTGGGCGGCTTGATCAACGTGGCGCAGGCCATGCAAAAGCAAGCCGGGCAACACCAAGGTGTCTTCAAGCTGGTGTTCAGCTCCTCGGCCACGGTCTACGGCACGCCTGAGCGCTTGCCCATCACCGAAGACGCTGCGCTGTCCGCCACCAACCCCTACGGCATGACCAAGCTGTTGGGTGAACAGATGCTGCGCGAGCTCGAACGCTGCGACCCGCGCTGGGGCATCGCTTACCTGCGCTACTTCAATCCGGTGGGCGCGCACCCCAGCGGCCAGATCGGGGAAGACCCACGCGGCGTGCCCAACAACCTCATGCCGTACGTCGCCCAAGTCGCGGTCGGCAAGCGCGAGCGACTGCAAGTCTTCGGCGGTGACTACGACACCCCGGACGGCACAGGCGTGCGCGACTTCATCCACGTGATGGATCTGGCCGAAGGCCATGTGGCGGCACTGCGCCATCTGCTGGCCGACAAGCCCTCGCTCACCGTCAACCTAGGCACGGGCCAAGGCTACAGCGTGCTTGACGTGGTACGGGCCTTCGAGCGCGCCAGCGGCCGCGCCGTGCCTTATCACATCACCGCCCGCCGCCCCGGCGATGTCGGCGCTTGCTACGCCGACCCCAGCCGCGCCCGTGAACTGCTCGGTTGGCAAGCCACACGCAGCTTGGACGATATGTGCATCGACAGCTGGCGCTGGCAGAGCCAGAATCCGCACGGATTCCTCAGCAGCACAGCTTGAACATTGCGCATGAAAATTGATCTCGTCTCCGATATCTCCTGCCCTTGGTGCGCCATCGGGCTGCACGCACTCGAACAAGCGCTCGGGCGCGTGGCCCCGCACATCCAAGCCACGCTGCACGTTCAGCCCTTCGAGCTCAATCCAGCGATGGCGGCCGAAGGCGAAGACATCGTCGAGCACTTGGCGCACAAGTACGGTATCTCCGCCGAGCAGATTGCCGCCAACACCGAGGGCATCCGCCAACGCGGTGCGGCGCTCGGTTTCACCTTCAGCCACGGCAAACGCAGCCGGATCTACAACACCTTTGAGGCTCACCGGCTGCTGCATTGGGCCGGTTTGCAATCGCCTGCGGCCCAGCTCCAACTCAAACACGCCCTGTTTGCGGCCTACTTCACCGAGGGCCTGAACCCCGGCGATCACACGGTGCTGCTGCGCTTGGTCAGCGAGATCGGGCTGGATGTCGAGGCGGCGCAAGCCGTGTTAAGCAGCAACGTCTTCGCCGACGAGGTACGCGAAGCGCAAGCCTTCTATCAACAACAAGGCATCCGCTCGGTACCGGCCGTCATCATCAATGACCGGCACTTGATTTCCGGGGGCCAGCCGGTGGCGGTCTTCGAGCAGGCCTTGCGTCAGATCGCCGCAGCGACGCGCAGCATCTCGGCCCCGAGCGCTTCGGCGGCTTCAATGCCATCGACCCCAGCGGACATGATCCCGCCGGCATAACCGGCACCTTCGCCCGCAGGGTAAAGGCCGCGCACATTCAAGCTTTGATAGTCCCGACCCCGGGTGATGCGCAGCGGCGAGGAGGTGCGCGTTTCAATGCCGGTAAGCACCGCATCCGGCATCGAAAAGCCCCGGATCTGGCGCTCAAAGGCTGGCAAAGCCTCGCGAATCGCCTCCAAGGAGGCCTGCGGCAAACTGCCTCGGCCTGGTTCGGCCAAGTTCGTCAGATACACCCCGGGCTTGTAAGACGGCTCCACACTGCCCAACACTCGGCTGGCTTGGCCTTTGAGGAAGTCACCCACCAACTGAGCGGGCGCTTCATAGGTGCCGCCGCCGAGTTCAAAGGCGCGCGACTCCCAGAAACGCTGAAACCGCATGCCGTCGAGCGGATCCACCACGCCGCTGCCGCCCCGGTCTTGGCGATAGTCCTCGGGGGACAGTCCGACCACGATGCCCGCGTTGGCGTTGCGTTCGTTGCGCGAGTATTGGCTCATGCCGTTGGTCACCACGCGGTGGAGCTCAGAGGTCGCGGCCACCACCGTACCGCCCGGGCACATACAAAAGCTGTACACCGAGCGGCCGTTCTTGGCGTGATGCACCAGCTTGTAGTCGGCGGCCCCCAAGACTGGATGGCCCGCATTGGGGCCAAAGCGCGCTTTGTCGATGATGCTTTGCGGATGCTCAATGCGAAAACCCATCGAAAACGGCTTGGCTTCCATGTAGACGCCACGCTCGGCCAGCATCTCGAAGGTGTCGCGCGCACTGTGGCCCAGCGCCAGCACCACATGATCGGTGCGCAAGGTTTCGCCGCTGGCCACGGTCAGACCGCGCACATGGCCGTCTTCGATCAGCACATCGGTCAGGCGCTGCTGAAAGCGAATCTCGCCGCCCAGCGCTTCGATGTCGGCGCGGATCTTTTCCACCATGCTCACCAGCCTGAAGGTGCCGATGTGCGGCTTGGCGACGTAGAGGATTTCCTCCGGTGCGCCCGCCTTGACGAATTCGGTCAGCACCTTGCGCGTCAGGTGACGCGGATCGCTGATCTGGCTGTAGAGCTTGCCGTCCGAGAAGGTACCGGCCCCACCCTCGCCGAACTGCACGTTCGACTCCGGGTTGAGCACCTTCTTGCGCCACAAACCCCAGGTATCTTGGGTGCGTTCGCGCACCTGTTTGCCACGCTCCAGCACGATCGGGCGCAGCCCCATCTGCGCCAGAATCAGCGCCGCAAAGATGCCGCACGGCCCAAAACCGATCACCACCGGACGCGGCCGGTCCTCGGCTTGAAAGTCCGCCGGTGCGTGCCCGACAAAGCGGTAGGCGGTGTCCGGGGTGAGGCGAATGTGCAAATCGGCGGCCCACCGAGCCAACACCGCAGCCTCATCAGCCTCGGTGCTCAAGGTGCAGTCGATGGTGTAGATCAAGACGATGGCGCTTTTCTTGCGCGCGTCGTAGCTGCGCTTGAACACGGTGAAGGTGCTCAGTAGCGCGTCCGCTATCCCGAGACGGGCCACGATGGCGGGCCGCAGCTCGGTCTCAAGGTGATTCAGGGGCAGGCGTAGTTCGGTGATTCTCAGCATGGGCGCCATTATCTGGGGCCTGATTCCGGGCCACAATGCCGGCCATGAATGCCACGCCCGACATCCTTCAAGACATCCCCGCCTACATGGACCACCTTGGCCGTGCGGCGCGCACCGCCGCCACCGCCATGGCCAAGGCCTCGACAGCTGCCAAAAACCGCACTTTGCTGCGTCTGGCCGAGCTGTTGCGCGCCGACAGCGCCATCACGGCCCTGCAAATCGCCAATGCCCGCGACTTGGACGCCGCCCGCGCGGCCGGTCTGACAGAGCCGATGGTCGATCGGCTCAAGCTCACGCCCAAGGTGATCGCCACCGTCGCCGAAGGCTGCGAGCAACTGGCCGGCATGCCTGATCCGGTCGGTGAAATCCTCCACGTGCGCCAACGTCCCACCGGCATCAGCGTCGGCCAGATGCGCGTGCCGCTGGGCGTGTTCGGCATGATCTTTGAGAGCCGCCCGAACGTCACCATCGAAGCCGCTTCGCTGGCCATCAAGAGCGGTAACGCCTGCGTGCTGCGTGGCGGCTCGGAGGCCATTCACTCCAATCTGGCCTTGTGGCAACTGGTGCAACAGGCCTTGGTCGATGCTGGCCTGCCCGCCACAGCGGTGCAGCTGGTTGAGACCACCGACCGCGCCGCCGTCGGCCGTCTGATCGCCATGCCCGAATTTGTCGATGTGATCATCCCGCGCGGTGGCAAGGGCTTGATTGAGCGCATCAGCGCTGAGGCCAAAGTGCCGGTGATCAAGCATCTGGACGGCAACTGCCACACCTACGTCGATGCCGAGGTCGATCTGGCCCTGGCGCTCAAGGTCACCGACAACGCCAAGACCCAAAAGTACAGCCCCTGCAACGCCACCGAGTCCCTGCTGGTACACACCGCGCAGGCGGCACGTTTCCTGCCCGAGATCGGTGCCATCTTCGCCGCCAAGGGCGTAGAAATGCGCTGCTGCCCGGCGGCTAAGGCGATTCTGAGCGGCGTACCGGGGGCCAAGGTGCTTGACGCGGTGGAAAGCGACTGGTCGGAGGAATACCTCGCCCCGATCATCAGCGTGAAGGTGGTGGCGCATCTTGACGAGGCGATCCATCACATCAACCGCTACGGCTCGCACCACACCGACGCCATCCTGACCATCCACCATCCCAACGCCATGCGCTTTTTGCGCGAGGTCGATTCAAGCAGCGTGATGGTCAACACCAGCACACGCTTTGCCGACGGCTTTGAGTACGGCTTGGGCGCGGAAATCGGCATCTCGACCGACAAGTTCCACGCCCGAGGCCCTGTGGGACTCGAAGGCCTGACCTCGCTCAAATACGTGGTGCTCGGTCAGGGCGAAGTGCGCAGCTGAGTCGTGCTCAAACGCAATCACAAACCGGCCAGCCTCACGGCAACCCGTTGATCCGGGCGTCCTTGGGGTAACTGAGCACATAGTCGGCGCTGAGACGCTGCGCAGCACCCGGCTCCAGCGCCAGCTCCCAAGCGATCACGCCGGGCTGCTTGCGCCAGCTCTCCACCGTGGGCTTGGGGTTGAATTGACTCTGAACCTTGATGTCCTCATGGCGCGCGACCGGGCTGGCTTCAAGCACTTGCACCGCCACACGGCGCTGATGCAGGTTCTCGATGCGATACACCCGACCGAGCTTGTGCTCTGCCCGGTTGCCGATGAAACCCGCCGCGCCGGCATGGCGTTGTTCGGGCTCGGTGCTGACACGCACCTGCTCGTCAGGGCCAAAGAACAGATCCAACTGCTCTTGGCGGGCGATGTGCAGCTGGTTTTGCCCCACAAAAGAGCCATCCCGGAACAGCTGGACTTGGCCTGGAGGCCAAACGCCATCGGGCCGAGCACTCTCAGCCACCAAATAGGCCGTCGCCTCAGCATGCGGCTGCGTGCGCACCCACACACGCGTGTCAAGCAACACCTGCCCCAACACCAAGGCAATACGTTGCCCGTCGGCAGCCACCGAGGCGCGGCCCGGCACTTCGAACTCGGTGGCGAACTCACCTTGGAAAACACTCACATCAAACCCCGGGTCTTCCACCGCCTGCTCCAGGCCACCGCCCTTAGCAGCCATCAGCGCGGAGGGGGCCGACATCGCCATGACCGCACGCGGCATGACGTCCAGGCTCACCGGGGGCAAAAGGTCCAGCGTCCAAACATGGGGCAGAGGCATGCTGGTGGCCTGACGAGGCTGGGTGGTCGAAAGGCGCAGCTTCACGCCGCTCCAATCCTCACCGCTGGACTGCGCCACCTGCGCGTGGCGTTCGAGTCGCACTTGACCAGAGACCGTGTCGAGATGGGCCCGGTAGACCGGCTCCCAGCCGGCATGCGGGGTGCGATAGCTCAGGCGCAATTCAGCATCCCGGCTGGCCGATAGTCGCACCAAGACCGTGCGCAATTGCGGGTTGGCTTGCTGAAGCCGGTTGCGCTCAGCCAGCAAAGGCGCAAGCTGCCGATCCAGTTCTTCCTTGCGACGCTGCAAGGGATACTGGCGCTGCATGTTCTCCAAGGCCGTGCGGCGCAAAGCCTCGGTGGTCACGGCTATCGGCGTCGGGGGCGACGCGGTGCTTCCACGGCCCTCGGTCGCGCCGTATTGCCTCAAGTAGCCCAACGCCACCTCGTGGGCCGCGATATCCGCCACCAAGGCCGCGCCCTGATCTTCCAGCTCACGGATACGTTGATCGAGCGGCGTGATGGCGCATTCAGGCAGGCTGGCACGCGGCACGGTTTGGACCGTGATCTCACCAATACGCACGCCCGCTGCGGCTTGGAGCTGCAAGGAATCAGCCTCGAAACGCTCGCTCAAACAACTCAAGCGCAGCTCTTTCTGGCCCGCTTTGACCGCGACCACACGCTCGACCGTTGCCCCACCGGGGTACACCAAGACCTGATCCACACGGCTGGTATCGGCATGGGTGTCGGCCTGCACCCAAACCGGCCAAAGCACGGGCATGACAGCCCACAAGATGAGCAATTTCTTCATAGGAAGCCCCCAATCGATGGTCGGCGGAACATACCATGGCACCCCATGAGCTCGACCATCCCCCTTTCACAACGCAAAGCGCTGGTGCTGTTCTCCGGCGGCCAAGATTCGACCACTTGCCTCGCTTGGGCGCTTGACCGTTTTGCCGAGGTCGAGACCCTCGGCTTCGACTACGGCCAGCGCCACCACGTCGAACTGACGTGCCGACTAAACGTGCTGCGCGAACTGCGCGCGCAGTTTCCAGCATGGAAAAAACGCCTCGGAGACGATCACGTTCTGGACTTGCGACTGCTGAGCCAAATCTCAGACACCGCCATGACCGCCGAGCGGGCCATTGAGATGCAGGCCAACGGTTTACCCAACACTTTTGTACCGGGTCGAAACTTGCTCTTCTTGAGCTTTGCGGCCACTTTGGCCTATCGACGCGGGGCCTCCGTGCTGGTGGGCGGCATGTGTGAGACCGATTACTCCGGCTACCCGGACTGTCGTGACAACACCCTGAAGGCGTTGCAAGTCGCACTCTCGCTCGGGCTTGATGGGCCCATGACCATCGAAACGCCGCTGATGTTTCTCACCAAAGCTGAAACGTGGGCTTTGTCCGATGCGTTGGGTGGGCCAAGGCTGAACGAACTGATCATCGAACACACCCACACGTGCTATTTGGGTGATCGCAGCCAGCGCCACCCTTGGGGCTGGGGCTGCGCAAGCTGCCCGGCGTGCGTGCTGCGCGCCACGGGCTACCGTGCATGGCGGCCTCCCAGCCACCCTGTTTAAGGTGTTGTGCCTACTCCTTGTCTAGCCATAAGCAAAAAACCATCGGGCTGCGTTAAAGTGCCGCCGTTCCCGATCAAAAAAGTAAAAATCAAGTTACAAATTCACGATCCGTCACGCCGGGGGAGATCAATACCCTGACGCCAACGGAGTGAAAAATGAGTATTGGACTGATTGTTGTGATCACCTTTGGGGTGATCTGGGGGCTTTGGACCCTGGCTGCTTATGTCCGCCTAGTGCGCTTACGCGATGGCATTGCGCGCGCTTTTTCGGTGCTGGTGGGCCAGCTCAAAGAGCGCCATGCCTTGGCGGACACGCTGGTGCATGTGCATGCTGATATGCCTTTGGCACTCAAGCATGCCACCGACGCCGTGCTCATCGCACATCGCCATGCCAGCGCATCGTGTGAGGTCGCAGCACCGCGCTCCTTGGTCGCTGGCCCTGTGCGGCAAATGGCTTTGGCTGAAGAGTCTTTGGGCCATGCCCTGAGCCACTGGCAACGCCACCTCAGCGGTACGACGTGGGCGGACCAAGCCGAACCCTTCATCGTCCTGCAAACCCGGATTGATGCCGCCCAGCAGGCCTACAACACCGCCGCGTTGGCGTATCACGACGCTTTGCAGCCGCTCCCCACAGCCGTGATCGCCAACCTGTTCCACTTTGATCCCGTCAGTGTGATGGTGTTGCGAACAACACGACACGCGGGTTGAGCTGAGGTGGCGTTTCGTGATGTTTTTGAGAGTCGGCGTGCTTTTGTAAAAAATTGGTAATTTCATGCATGTCAGTGTGTAGACACTGTCGTCATGTTTCATCTGACCTCTGCCGTCCAGACGGCTCACCGGAAGTACGCCCGCTCCACGCCGTGGCATCGGCCCGGTGAGGCGACGGCCCGTGCAGCACTGTTGCGTCTTCAGGATCGGCAGCAAATTCGAGCTGCCGTGCTGGCTTTGATCCTGACGCCGGGCAGTCACCTTGAACATCAATGTTGGTCAGAAGAAACGGCCCAAGTCGCCACAGCACTGTCCCTGCATCGGCAAACCACCCAGCTCAGCCCGATGAGCCGAATTCCCGTACTGGAAGCCCTGCTCAAGCAAGTGGCCAGTGAGCCCGCTCAAAGCCGCTCGCAATTTCGCCTGAGTGCGCGCCGCATCATGTGCGCCGATGGTCTGGTGGGGCCCTTGGATCGCTTGCACTGGTTGTTGATCCGACATCTGACCTATGCCGATGATCAGCCGCACACTTTTACGGATATCCCATCGCGCCTGCCGCATCAAGAAGACGTGGTGAAGCTCGACATGCACCAGAAAAAAGCATGGTCGGAATGGACAGCTTATCTCGCACGCATGGTGCCTAGGCCCGAGGCGGCGAGCAGCTCCATCGAAGCGGGTGTCCATGCTGAAGGCATGGCTTGGTATGCCCGTGTCACTGCGCGAATCTGGCCTCAAGGGGATGCACCGGCTTTCCATGCGCCTGACGGCGATCAACTCGTCAACGCCCTGTTCGAGCTTCAGGCGCTGCCTCGAAGCCTGCGCCCCTTGATCGCCAGCACGTGGCTGGACTGTCTGCCCACCCAACCCTCGGGCGACCCACAACTGCATCCAAGTGCTGCGGAGGCCTTGCGCATTGCCTGCCGACTCATCGAAGTCCCACTGCCTGCGGCGCTCGAAGCGATCTTCATTTGATCTCCCCTTAGACTCGGGCGGGTGATTGCCAAAACCCCTACCCCCCCCCACGGACCGGCGCTGTCCCTCTTGCTTGAGCAAGCCGCTCGCTTGCTTCAAGCCGTCCGCGCTGGTCGCTCGCTGACCGAAGCGCTGCAAGGCTGCCCTTCGGAGCTGCGCCCCGGTGCGCAAGCGCTGATTTTTCATACCTTGCGCCATGTTGGCGGGGCGGAAGCGGCGCGCAACCGCCTCGTGCCCAAGGCACCGCCACCCGCCGTGGACAGCGTGCTGATCACCGCCTTGGCCTTGCTCTGGCCCAGCAGCACCCAACCACCGCCCTACACCGATCACACCTTGGTTGATCAGGCCGTCGAGTGCGTGCGCCTGCGCCAACCGGGCAGCGCAGGGTTCATCAATGCCGTGCTGCGCCGCTTCCTGCGTGAACGTCACCTCTTGGTCGAACAACTCCAAGCCACGGACCCCGTGGCGCGCTACCAACATCCCAAGTGGTGGATCGACAAAGTGCGTCAAGACTGGCCTGAGCAAGCCTCGGCGCTGCTCGAAGCTGCCAACGTGCAGCCGCCCATGACGCTGCGCGTCAATGCCCGCCACAGCAACGCCACTCGCTACGCTGAAGCACTGGCCCAAGTGGGTATCGACGCCAAGGTGGTGGGCTCGCACGCCTTGGTGTTGGCGCAGGCCGTGCCCGTGCATCGCCTGCCAGGCTTCGAGCAGGGTCATGTTTCGGTGCAAGACGAGTCCGCCCAACTCGCCGCCCCTTTGCTGCTTGGAGAAGGGGCCGATGCCCTGCCCGCCAAGTCGCGGGTGCTGGATGCTTGCGCCGCGCCCGGGGGCAAAACCGCCCACTTGCTGGAGCTTCAGGATCTGGATCTGCTGGCGCTTGACGTGGACAGCGAGCGCCTCACCAAGGTGGCCCAAACCCTGGAGCGCCAAGGTCTGCGCGCTACGCTGCGCGTTGGGGACGCCGCCCAGCCAAGCACGTGGTGGGATGGTCGGCCCTTTGACGCTATCTTGCTCGATGCCCCATGCAGCGCCTCAGGCATCGTGCGCCGGCACCCGGATATCCGCTGGCTGCGCCGACCTACGGATATCACCACGCTAGCTCGTACCCAAGCGCGCCTGCTGGACGCGCTCTGGCCGCTGCTCGCCCCGGGAGGCCGTCTGATTTACGCCACGTGTTCCTTGTTCCGCGCCGAAGGCACCGAACAGATTGACGCTTTTTTGCAACGCACCCCCCATGTGATCCGGCGTCCCGCCCCCGGACATCGGCTCTTGCTCGGAGAGAATGCCAGCGGGTCCGTGAAAAATGATTCAGAAGCTGGGGACAGCTTCTATTACGCACGGCTCGACAAACCCGGCTCGGCCGGCCCTTCGATCTGATGATGCCTGTTACGTGCTCCCGAGCCCCGAGATCCTATGGACCGAGCGCCGATCCAGCCCCCTTCGGCGCGGGCTCATACGTTGCTTCTTGGTTGGTTTTTGGATCTGGTTGTGCTTGAGCTGGGTGGCTTCACCCGCCCAAGCGCGCCCAGAGACCATCGAGCTGCAACACATCGAGGCCCATCGTCAGGATGGCAACCTCGCATTGACCTTCGAGACGCGCTTTGAGCTTTCCCCCAGCGTCGAGGACGCCCTGCAAAAAGGGGTTTCGTTGTACTTTGTGGCCGAAGCCGAGGTGCAACTGTCGCGCTGGTATTGGTTTGACCGCACCTTGCTGAAAACCCGGCGGGCTTGGCGGCTGAGCTATCAGCCCCTCACGCTCAACTACCGGGTCCAGTTGGGCGGCTTGTCGCAAACCTATGCCACCTTGGACGAAGCCCTTAAGACCTTGCAACGGAGCAAGAACTGGCACCTCAACGAGCCGCCCATGTCACTCGATGATGGACCGCTCCATATTGAGTTCTCGTATCGTTTGGATGCCAGCCAATTGCCTCGCCCCTTGCAACTGAGCATCGGTACACAGCGTGACTGGCATTTGCACGTCCAGCGCAGCTTGGACTTGCCCGCCACAACCCGTTGATGGGGTTGCCTGACTTTGTTTCTTTCTGCCGTTGCCGTCTCATGATGCCCATACGCTCTACGCGCTGGATCGGTTGGATGGTGTTGGGTGCCACGCTTGCAGCGGCCCTTGCATTGATCTTCCTGCTCACCATTGCCACCCAAAATCTGGCCCGCTACGAGCGGCATTTCGACTGGTTGCTGAGCATCAACATCGGCGTAGCGGCCATTTTGGGCTTGGCCGTGGTGGTCACGGGGCTACGCTTGATCAAGCGGGTACGCAACGGCCAATTCGGCAGCCGATTGCTGCTCAAACTGGCCGCCACGTTTGCGTTGGTCGGTGCCGTGCCGGGCACGTTGATCTACTTGGTGTCGTACCAGTTCGTCTCGCGCAGCATCGAGAGCTGGTTCGATGTCGAGATTGAGCAAGCCTTGGAATCGGGCCTGAGTCTGGGCCGCACCAGCTTGCAAGTGCTCAGCAGTGGTATCGGCAACAAGACACGCTTGGCTGCCGAACGCATGGCCGAGGCCCCGGAGTCGCAGCAGATCGTCTCGCTAGAGCGTCTGCGCGAACAACTTGGGGCCTACAACGTTTTACTCTTGTCCGATAGCGGCCAAATCTTGGCCTCGGCCAACAGCTCGATTGAAGACCATTTCCTCCCCACGCGCCCCACGCCCGCCTTGCTGCGTCAAGCCCGTTCGCTACGGGTTCACACCAGCGTGGAAGGCTTGGAAGAACACGACCCAGACAGCAGCGGTATCCAGCCGGCCCCCGTCAACGCCCGCATCCAAGCTTTGGCTTGGATCCCTTCCAACACCTTTGCGCTCAATGGGCATGAGCGCTATTTGCAAGTCACCCAGCAGATCCCCATCGAGTTGGCCACCAACGCCTTGGCCGTAGCCTCAGCCTACAAGGAGTACCAACAGCGCATGCTGGGCCGGTTGGGCCTGCGCAAGATGTACATCGGCACCCTCACGCTTACCCTGATCTTGGCCCTGTTTTGTGCCTTGCTCATGGCGGCAGCCCTGGGTCAGCAACTGGCCCGGCCCCTGCTGCTGTTGGCCGAGGGCGTCAATCAGGTGGCCCAAGGCGACTTGCGACCCAAGGCGGTGTTTGCCTCACGCGATGAGCTCGGCGGCCTGACGCGCTCCTTTGCGCTGATGACCCAACAACTCGACGATGCCCGCACACAGCTCCACACCAGCCTGACCGAACTTGAAAGCGCACGTACCCATTTGCAAACGATTCTCGACAATCTCACCGCAGGTGTGATCGTGTTCGACCTAGAAGGACACATGGATACAGTCAATCCAGGTGCCCTGCGTATCCTGCGCGCTCCTCCGTGGCCCGCTTGGCGTGGTCAACGACTGGATCAAATTCCCGGCTTGTCCGGCCTTGCCCAAGCCATCGAACAGCGCTTTACGGCCCACGCGCACACCCATGAACCCGATAGCGCCGACCCTGATCACTGGCAAGATGCCCTCGAACTTCAGGCGCAAGCCGAGCACGATGTGCTGACCCTGCTCGTTCGCGGTGCCTCCTTGCCCAGCAAAACCCGTTTGATCGTTTTTGACGACATCAGCGATGTGGTTTCCGCTCAGCGCAGCGTCGCTTGGGCTGAAGTGGCACGGCGCTTGGCGCATGAAATCAAGAATCCGCTCACCCCGATTCAGCTCTCGGCCGAACGCATGCAGCACAAACTGGAAAGCCGCCTTGAAGGGACGGACCGCCAACTGCTGGTGCGATCCGTGGCCACCATCGTGGCGCAAGTGCAGTCCATGAAGCAGTTGGTCAACGAGTTCCGGGATTACTCCCGTCTGCCTTCGGCCAACTTGAGCCCCTTGGATCTGAATGAACTGGTGGCTGAGGTGTTGGCGCTGTATGGCAACGCCTTAGAAACCGGCTTGTTGCGGGCCGATACCGCCCCGGATCTGCCCACCATTCAAGGCGACACCAGCCAACTGCGTCAAGTCATCCACAACCTGGTTCAAAACGCCCTTGATGCCGTGGCAAGCCGCCCTGAAGGCCGGGTCGTGGTCCGAACCGAGATGGTCAGCAACGAGCACGGCGAGGTGCGATCTGTGCGACTCAAGGTGATCGACAACGGTCCAGGTTTCTCCGACAAGGTCCTGAAACGGGCCTTCGAGCCTTACATCACCACCAAACCCAAAGGGACCGGACTCGGTTTGGCCGTGGTCAAGAAAATCGCGGATGAACACCGCGCACGTGTAAGAATTCAGAATCTTGGTGACGAGATAGGTACTTTTGGTGGCGAATTCACGGGAAATGGCGCGCAAGTTTCGATAACATTTATGCGTTCGGCCATCGGAGCAACTGCCCCGACACAGGCCCGGATTCACAATTCAGCAACCATGATTACCGGCCCAAGGGCATCCTGAAATCCATGGCCACTATTCTTGTCGTCGATGATGAACTGGGCATTCGTGCCCTGCTGTACGAAATCCTCACGGACGAGGGACACGCTGTTGAGCTGGCTGAAAACGCGGCTCAAGCGCGTGCCATCCGCGAGTTGAAACGGCCCGATCTGGTGCTCTTGGACATCTGGATGCCGGATGTCGATGGCATCACGCTCCTGAAAGAATGGAGTACGGGTGGCGCACCCCTCAACATGCCCGTCATCATGATGTCCGGTCACGGCACCATCGACACCGCTGTCGAGGCGACCAAGTACGGTGCCATCGCCTTTCTCGAAAAACCCATCACGCTGCAAAAGCTGCTGCGGGCGGTCGAGCAAAGTCTGGCCAAAGCCAGCCAGAAACCCGCCGCCCCAACGGCACCCGCGCCGCTTATCCCCGGCAACACCGCAGCACTCAACGCCGTTTCGATCACGCACGGTTTTGATCGGGCCAACGCCAGCAACGGTGACGGGATGATCGGCAGCATGATCACGACGCCATCCCCGGCTTTGGGCCTGAACAGCGCCGCGCAACTCAACGGCCTGAGCGATGCCCTGCCCCTCTTGATGAATCACAACGGGCCAGCTTGCGAGCAGCGCTTTGCGCTCAACAAGCCCCTGCGTGAGGCCCGGGATGCTTTCGAAAAAGCCTATTTCGAATTTCATCTGGCCACCGAGAACGGCAGCATGACCCGCGTGGCCGAGCGCACGGGTCTAGAACGCACACATCTCTACCGCAAACTCAAGCAACTTGGCGTTGATCTCTCCCGGAGCCGTCGCAGCGGTCACTGAGCGATTTCTCATACGTCCATACAAATTTCTTTGTAAATATCAAAAATTCAGGCTACACTTCCGCCTCTGTTTTGGCCAAGTAGCTCAGTCGGTAGAGCAGCGGATTGAAAATCCGCGTGTCGGTGGTTCGATTCCGCCCTTGGCCACCAAATAAGCCCCCGCATCACAGCGCATGGCACC